>CAZBSJ010000040.1:9864-11100 GCA_964494165.1 uncultured Nitrospiraceae bacterium | reverse complement strand
AGTTTAATCATGCTGAAGACAGTCCTGCCATACAAAACTATCATGTTTTAGTTTAAATCTTGATCTTTCTGAAAGCTAACTTTTGCTGATATTCGGGCCTCCGCCCTTAACTGTCCTGAGGACTAAGAGGCCTGTAAAGAAAAACAGGGCGACAAATAAAATTGCAGGTCTCTGGCTACCAAAATAAGAAGATGCGAGGCCAAAAATCAATGGCCCAAATATTGCTGATGACTTGCCCACCATAGAATACGCCCCAAAATATTCGGATTCATGCCCTGCCGGAACATATTGGGTGAAGAATGCCCTTGATGCGGCCTGCACAGTCCCAAGCCCTAGCCCTGCAATGAATGCAACAGCCCAGAACTGTGATTTTGTCTGCACAAAAAAAGCCAAAATCGAAACAACAGACCACATAAGCAATGCAAGAGTAACAACCTTTTTCGGTCCCCATAAATCAATCGGCCTTGCCATACTGAATGCGCCAATCAAAGCAGTTATCTGAACAACAAGATAAAGCACTATCAGCTCCTGGGCATTAAATCCCAGGGTCGTCGCCGCAAAGATGCTTGAAAACACGATAACAGTGTTCACGCCATCTTCATATATCAGATAAGATATCAGAAACCTTCTGGTATCACTTGTAGCCCATATCTCCTTAAATGTATTCCATGTATACCTCATGCCCCTTGAGGCTGAATGCATTAACCCCAACCCAGACTTTCTGTCTTTTGGCAAAAACAGAAATGCGGGAATGGAAAAAATCAGAAAGAAGCAGGCGACCATAAGCCAGGTAAGGTCAAATTGTCCTTTTTTTACTAAAGGCAGGGCTATAAACAAAGAAAGTATTGAGCCCATATATCCTATGGCGAATCCCCATGCAGAGACCCTTCCGTGATATTCTTTTTCAGCTATATGAGGAAGAAATGAATTGTAAAAAACAACTCCTCCTTCCATGCCGATATTCGCCAGGACTGCGAGCAGAAATCCCTCAACAACCATTCCCTTATTTATCAAAGAAAAAGAAGCCAGAGAAAAAACGCATAGCATTGTATATATGAAGAGAATTCTTTTTCTGATGCCGCTAAAATCTGCAATGCCACCGATAAACGGAGAGGTCAGAACCACAAAGGCCATGCTGAATGATATCACCTTGCCCCACCATAGATCGCCGAGCCCGTATTCATTTCCTACTATATAATTTGCATAAAAGACAGGAAAGATAACCGCACTAATTAC
>CAZBSJ010000040.1:8147-9764 GCA_964494165.1 uncultured Nitrospiraceae bacterium | reverse complement strand
CATTTCCTACTATATAATTTGCATAAAAGACAGGAAAGATAACCGCACTAATTACAGCAGAATAGCTCGAATTTGCAAAATCAAAAAGACACCAGCTAAAAACCTGCTTTTTGTTCTTCAAAGGCATGCGACATTGTAACATGATCAGGGAGTTGTTGTTCCTTTGATTATAAAAATAAGCTTCAGGTTGTGAAGAATGCAAATAAAATCTTTTATTGCAAAAAATTCTACTAAGTAGTATAAAAATTATATGTTAGTGTTAAGAATAAGAATTTTTGTTATTGTGCTCATGAGATTCATTCCTTTGAATTCTATTGCAGAAAAACACACCTTTTGCCCTTCTATTCACGAAAAGCCGGTTGCAATTTTTATCGGGCCAACTGCTGAGGAAATAGAATCGATGAAACAGGAGACAGGCGAGGATTTTTATGTCATTGCCGACGATGCCATGTGCTATCAATGGCAGGCAATGGAATTACTTGAAAAAATGAAATTCCCTTTTTGTTTTACAGAGGAAGAGAACCATACTTTTTTGATTAAAGAAAAAAGCAAAAAATTTTCTCTGAATGAAAAATGACATGGATGGTGTCTGATTCTATGGAATGGCAAGGATGAGCCGGTCTGGACAAATACAGTTAACCTGTTTAAGCATGAGGCTTATTTAAAAGATGCCAATTAACGGCTAAGATGCTAAATATTCTTAAGGCCCTCAAGAGTCTTTGTCAGGCTCTCAGTGTTTTCGACATTAAATATCACAGCTTCAGGCACTATCCTCTTAATAAGTCCTGAGAGCACTTTCCCCGGGCCTGCCTCAACAAAAATATTTATGCCTGAGTCGTATATCGTTCTTACAGAGTCCTCCCATAGCACAGGGCTGTTCAACTGCCGAACCAAAGATGTCTTTATGCTGTCAACCGTGCTCATAAATATTCCGTCTGCATTTGTCACAATAGGTATTTCAGGCGGCTTCATCTCCATCCCCTCTGTAGAAAGAAACTCTGCAAGCTCGTTCGATGCCTCAGCCATTAAACTGCAATGGGAAGGAGCGCTCACAGCCAATGGGACTGCCCTTTTTGCGCCTGCTTCTTTAGCAAGCACCATAGCCTCTTCAACAGCCTTTGTCTCGCCTGATATCACTATCTGGCCGGGACAGTTGTAATTTGCAGGAGATACATATCCTGAATGGACGGACAAGCATATCTCATCGACTTGCGCTTTTTTTAAACCCAGAATGGCTGCCATAAGCCCTTTGCCTTCAGGCACAGCCTCCTGCATTAACTGACCGCGTTTTTCAGTAAGCCTGACAGCTGCTTTAAATGGGATTACTGATGCTGCTACCAGAGCTGAGTATTCACCCAGGCTGTGGCCTGCAACAGCAGCTGGCTTTATGCCTTTTATTTTTAATGCTGTATATGCTACAATGCTTGCAACGAGCAGACACGGCTGCGTCCTGTGTGTCTTGTTAAGTTCATCGTTAGGGCCATTAAAACTTAGAGCTGCAACGTCATAGCCGAGAGCATCTGACGCATCTTTGTAGAGAGTCTTGACCTCATCAAGATTTTCGTAAAGGTCTTTCCCCATCCCGACATGCTGTGAGCCCTGGCCGGGAAATACAAA
>CAZBSJ010000040.1:0-8047 GCA_964494165.1 uncultured Nitrospiraceae bacterium | reverse complement strand
GTTTTTATTAATCGCTATGATTACATCAGAAGACTGCATGCCAACAAGATGCTGGACTGCGCCTGATATCCCGCATGATATATATATCTTGGGGCAAACAGTTTTTCCTGTCTGTCCTACCTGGTGGCTGTACGGTATCCAGCCTTCATCCACAGCTGCCCTCGAAGCAGCAATTGTGCCGTCAATGGCATTTGCGAGTTCTGTCAGCAGTTCGAATCCCTTTGCATTGCCTAATCCCCTTCCGCCTGCAACGATTACATCAGCCTCCTGAAGATTTGCAATGCATTCCGAGGCCTCTTTCACGGTGTCTAATACCTTTGTCCTTGACGAAAGATTTTCAGCCTTTACAAATACTATTTCACCTTTTCTTTGCGGATCAAATTCTCCTTTTTTCATAACCCTCGGCCTCACTGTTGCTATCTGGGGCCTGTGATTGGGGCACAATATAGTCGCCATTATATTTCCGCCAAAGGCCGGCCTTATCTGCAGGAGATTTCCGGTGTCCTTGTCTATTTCCAGAGCTGTACAGTCTGCGGTAAGTCCTGTTCTTAATCTCGCAGCAACCCTCGGGATGAAAGAACGGCCGATAGGCGTTGCTCCTGCAAGCACAATGGCCGGTTTATATTCATTTATAAGCTTTGTCAAAAGTTTTGCATACGGCTCATCATTAAACTTATTGAACATAGGGTCGTCTGAGTGATAGACCTTGTCAGCTCCCCAGCCGATAAGCTCTTCTGCCTCCCTTTGCGAAGCGCCAAAGAGCACTGCAGAAAGTTCTGCCTTAAGCTCATCCGCAAGTCTTCTTCCTGCACCCAGCAGTTCAAGAGAGACAGGCGCCAGACTTCCGTCCCTGTGCTCGGCAAATACCCACACGCCTTTTCCCTCCTGAGGTTTAATTGCCTCGCCGGGTTCTTTTATCTCAACTATCGCGCCTTCGGGACATGCATTGATGCATGCCATGCATATCTGACAGTATTCATTGATAACAGCCTTGCCCTCTTTTATCTCTATCGCAGTAAACGGGCAGACTGATACGCAAGTCTCGCACCCTGTGCACTTATCTTTTACTATGATTATAGGCATCGCAGTTTCTTTAGCTCCTCTACAAGCTGATTTACCTGTTCTTCAACATTGCCATGAAGCATCCTTCTTCCGGTCCTTGCCTCCGGAGCAAAGATGTTCCTCACCTGCGTTGGAGACCCCTTAAGCCCTGTGTCCTTTTCATCAATCTCAAGGTCTTTAATCCCGAGTTTTTTTATCTCTGCCTTTTTTGCAGCCATCTTGCCCTTTAATGAAGGAAGTCTCGGCTGATTAAGTTCCTTAACAACCGTCAGAAGGACAGGCAATGCAGATTCTACAATGTCATATCCTTCATCCATCATCCGCTGGACCCTTATAGAATCCTGTTTTACGTCCTCAATCTTTCTTATGTATGCCACATGCGGCATGTCTAAAAACTCGGCCATCTCAGGACCGACCTGTGCTGTATCACCATCAATTGCCTGCTTGCCGCATATAATTATGTCAGCTCCTATCTTTGATATTGCCTTAGACAGAGTGTATGCTGTTGCCCATGTGTCAGATCCTGCAAATGCCCTGTCGCTTAAAAGCACAGCCTCATCAGCACCCATAGAGATCGCCTCTCTTAATGCTGACTCAGCCTGAGGCGGCCCCATTGTCAGGACAAAAACCTTTCCCCCGGCTTTCTCCTTTATGTATAATCCGGCCTCCAGTGCATGCATGTCATAAGGATTGATTATCGTAGGCACGCCGTCCCTGATTAATGTATTTGTCTCAGGATTAATCCTTACTTCTGCGGTGTCAGGCACCTGTTTTATGCAGACAACAATATTCATCTCTTAGAAATATCTCCTGATTATTTTAGGTTCGAAAAAATTCAGGCATTAATTATACGATTTTAATACGAAACGTGTAAAGCATTCAAACTAAGCGCTGATATCAACAGCACCTATCAGCAAACTGGGAGTCCCGATCTTATCATAGAATCTCATATCATCGCCTGCTGCCTCTACTGTCTGGAAAAGCCTTAAAATATCTCCTGTCAAAACTGCTTCCTTAACAGGAAATTTTATTTCTCCATTCTCAATCCATAAACCTGAAACACCTATGGAAAATTCTCCGGAAATCGGATTGGCAGTATGCACTCCCATAGCCTCAGTGATATATAAGCCTTTATCAACTGAACTGAGAAGGTCTTTGAACGGCATAATAAAAGATGATGAAGCTGCATCCAGATACAAATTGGAGATTCCAACAGATGGAAGCCCTGCATATCCTCCGCGTACAGCATTTCCGGTTGAACTTAGTCCAGCCTTTTTAGCCGTGTAAGTATTATGCAGATAGCCTTCAAGCACGCCTTTATTTATCAGCATTTTTTTAGTCGGCAGTACTCCCTCGTCATCAAATGGACGGGTTCCTAATCCGCGGGGGATAAGGCCGTCATCAATGAGATTAATCTCAGGACCTATCACCTTCTTCCCTGTCTTGCCCATGAGCAGAGACCGTCCCTTCTGCACTGACTCTGCTGACAATGATGATGCGAATATGCCAAGAAACGCAGCAGTGACAGAGTTGTCTAATATTACAGGCGCCTTAATAGTGCTGATCTTTCTTGCCCCGAGCAGCTGAACAGCGCGTTTGGCTGCATTTCTGCCCACAGCCTCAAAAGACAGGTCTTTTAAAAATCTCCTCCCGTCAAAATCCCAGCCCATCTGGCTCTCACTGCCTTCTTCAGCCACTGTCATTATTTGGGCAAGGCATTTAGTATACGGATATGACGCACTAATGTTCTTTGAATTAAATATAATTATCTCGCCGCTTGTGAAAGCGCCTGAGGCCTTTCTTATCTTTTTAATCCTGCTGTCAAAGTCCCGCGCTCCCCTCTCAACAGCAAGGGCATATTTCATTGCTTCATCATCTTTCAGTTCTGAGATTTCCCTGTCATATATCCCGAGCAAATTCTGGTCAACATCCGTAACACTGATCTTTGCAGGCAGGCCAAAGTATTCATCATGGTCAGACCATCTAGCTGCATTAACCGCATTGTCTGCAACCTGCTCAGCTTCATCTGTTGATGTTGAATAAGAAAAGCCGAGCCTTCCGTCAAGAATTACACGCAATGAATATCCCATGCTTATAGATGACTCTATCGCGTCTATCTCCTGATTCTTGACCTCAATAGTTAGATCTCTGGAATGCTTTAAATATGCCTCTGCCTGATCCGCGCCCTTTTTAAGGGCAAGATCTACCATCTTTAATGCGAATTCCCTCTTATCAATCATAAACCTGTCAGCCCTCGTAATATGTGGCGGATGCAGAATCTGACTCCCATACAGTAACAGCCGAGACATGCACATTTTCATTAGACATTTTCTTGTTTAGCGAATCATAGAGCCACTTCGCTATATTTTCTGATGAAGGATTTTTTTCAGTGAAAGGGAAGATGTCGTTCAGGAATGCATGATCCAGCGGCGCAACTGTCTCTCTCAGCAAAGCTTTTATATCGTGAAAGTCTATTGCTATATCAATATCATTCAGTTTTTCTGCGATTACATGAACCTGCACCTTCCAGTTATGTCCGTGCATCTGTTCGCATTTGCCCTTATATCCCCTCAATTGATGTGCAGCAGAAAAAGTCGTCTCTACCATAAGCTCAAACATGTCTCAGCCCTTGCCTCCTTTTGTTTTCAGTCAGAAGTCTTTTTGAATATTGATATGTAGGGAAGATTTCTGAATTTGTTGTCATAATCAAGACCGTATCCGACCATATATTCGTTGGGGATGTCAAAACCCACATAATCCAGCGGGACGTCCACCATCCTGCGTCCTTTTTTATCCAGGAAAACGCATATCTTAAGGCTCTTGGGGGATCTTGCCAGAACCCTCTCCCTGATATAGTTCAGAGTTATGCCGGAATCAGCAATGTCTTCTATAAGCAGGACATCCTTGTCCTCCATGTCTTCCCTGATGTCATAATAGACCTTAACCTCACCTGTAGTGCTCGTCTTTAAATAGCTTGAAGCAACAATAAAATCAACGGACAATGGAACCTGTATCATCCTGACTATATCTGAATAAAACATGAATGCGCCTTTGAGGATGCCTATTGCCAGAAGGTTCTTGCCTTCATAGTCGGCAGATATCCTGTCAGCAAGTTCTTTGACCTTGTTCTGAATCTGTTCTGCTGTGAAAAATGGCTTGCCAATTACCATCGGTCCCCCCTTTGTTTATGCGGTTAATTAGTTACAAACTGGATTCTCAATGAGGTGTCACCTATCTGAATAATATCACCGTCTGACAATACAGCCTCTCTCACTTCCTGGCCGTTCAGAAAAGTGCCGTTTGTGCTGTTAAGGTCTTTAAGTATAATCTTATCTTCAGAAGCCTCAAAAGATATGTGTCTCTTTGATATTGTCATGTCCCTGATTCTTATATCAGCATCTCTTCTTCCTACACTGCATGGCAATGGGACATTGAATTTGTTTCCCTTATGTACCCCGCCTATTATCTCGATCCTTATCCTTCCCGGCCTGCCTGTCTGCGCCTTGTCCGCAGGAACCTTTTCTTCAGCAATCTCCTCTTCAGGAACTGGCAGCTCTTCCTTTACAGTTTCCTTTGTCCTCTGCATTATGGCATCTTTCATTACAGAATGTTTTGCCTCTGCCGTATCGCTTGCCTCTGTCGTCTTTATGTCGCTGTAAACAAACATCTCAACAGGGGTTTTATCTTCGGGATACGCATACATAAGCATCCGCTCTGCAACAGCTATCCCGTCTACTACCTGAGATGAATCAGCGAGATGCGCCATTTTGGGCTGTCCAAAATGGAAATAAAAAAAATTATATCTATTGCCACTTTTTAGTATCAGAAAAGTTGTAACGCCATCGCCTTTTATCTGTGAAAAAAGGTCATCAAGGTTTATTGACTCAGTAGAAACCCTGATCGAAGGCTCTCTCTGAAGAAACACAAGCATCCCCTTAAAAAGCACGGGATCTATCTTTAATAGTGAAATAGTGCTCCCTTTCTGAAGGTTAGACATATGCTCCAAAAAATCGTTTATGCTCAGGGATTCAGGCTCTCCTTTTTTAAGACAACCTGCTGCGTATGCATCGCCTTTAAGAAAAAACAGGAAATATACAGAGTCCTGCTCATCGACCCTGATTATCCCTATAAAAGATTCGCCTGCATTATCGATCTCGTCCAGAGTAAGGGTGAAAAACTCTGGTGTAAATGGTTTATCTTTAAATACTGTCTGTCCTTCCGGGAAAAATTCTTTAAACATGTCCTATTTTTTAAAACCCCTGTCCTTTTGTCAATTTATTACCAGTCGTGAAAACCCTTTTTATTCGACCAGACCTTGCCTGATACCTGATCATATTCGTAAGGAACATCAAACGGGTCAAGTATATTATTCTCCTCATCCACAGAATAGTGTTCAAGATATTTTGCAGTGACTATTGTATCCTTGTACGGCATAACAATATTTTCAGACATAAGCACTTTCAAATTTTCAGGATATTTTCCTTTCGTCATCTTGTAAAGAAGGATGGCCTGCCTGAGATTAACAAGCTCAGTCTGTAAAGCCACCTTTCTGGCCTCCCATGTCACGCTTTCATAACGGTCGATCACGACTACCACCAAAACGCTGATGACTATAAGCACTATCAGCGTCTCAACAATGCCCCCGCCGTTTCTGTCAGCCAACAAGGGAACTAATCTAGGCCTTGTTCTTGCTCCTGTAATCCTCAATTGCCTTTCTCAGAGCATCTGCGCCAAGATTCGAGCAGTGCATCTTCTGTGGAGGAAGCCCTCCGAGTTCATTAGCAACAGCCTCTTTAGAGATAGCCAATGCCTCATCAAGGGTCTTGCCCTTAACCATCTCTGTTACCATACTGCTTACAGCTATGGCAGCGCCGCAACCGAATGTCTTAAACTTTGCATCTACTATCTTCCCGTCTTTTACCTTTATAAATATCTGCATCGCATCACCGCATGTGGGATTGCCCTCTGTGCCGACTCCGTCAGCATCCGGTATCTCCCCCACATTTCTCGGATTTGTGAAATGGTCCATTACTTTTTGACTGTACATTCTCCACCCTCTCCTTTTATCCCCCATCCTTTTGCATAGGGAGAGATTTCCCTGAGTCTCTTTATAACCTGCGGAAACTCAGTAAGCAGATTGTCTATATCTTCTGCCTTATTGTCAATACCAAAAGTAAACACTATGGAACCCTGAGCAAGGCTTGAAGGTATGCCCATAGAAAGCAGTATAGGCGATGACTTCAATGCCTTTGACGAACAGGCCGAACCGCTTGCAGCATAAATACCCTTTGATGCAAGCAGTAGAAGCATCGCCTCTCCTTCTATGAACTCTACTGTGAAACTTGCATGACCCGGAAGCCTGTTTTCAGCATGGCCTGTAAGGTAAACATTTTCAATGCCTGAAATTCCTTTTATTAGTTTATCCCTTAAAGCCTTTACATGTTCCATCCTCGAGTTCAGCTCTTCATTAGCAAGCTCTGCTGCCCTGCCCATACCCACAATAGCAGGGACATTCTCAGTGCCTGCCCTTCTCCCATTTTCCTGTATGCCTCCGTATATCAGCGGGACTATCCTCAACCCTTCCCTGACATAAAGCGCGCCTGCGCCTTTTGGGCCGTAAAACTGGTGCGCTGCCATGCTCAAAAGATCAACCCCAAGTTCTTTCACATTTACAGGAATGTTTCCGGTTGTTGCCACAGCATCTGTATGAAAAATAATCTTTTTTTCCTTTGCAATCTTCGATATTTCCTTTATCGGCTCTATTGTGCCGACCTCACTGCTTGCATGTATGACAGAGATTAACACAGTCTCTTTGGTAATTGATTTATTTACGGTCTCCGGATCAACGATTCCATGCTTATCCACAGGAAGGTAAGTAACCGCAAAACCCATCTTTTCAAGAAACCGTGCTGAGTTCAATATTGAATGATGTTCCATCTTGGAAACTATCACATGCTTGCCCTCATTCTGCTTTGCCAATGCTATTCCGCGCAATGCAAAGTTATTTGCTTCTGCTCCGCTTGCTGTAAAGACAATAGATGACGGCTTTGCATTGATAAGCGTTCCGACCTGAGCCCTTGCATTTTCGATAGCCTCTTTTGCCCTTGAACCCAGTTCATAAATGCTCAAAGGATTGCCGAAGTCTTCCTTCAGATATGGCATCATTGCCTCAAGAACCCTTGGATCAATCGGGTTTGCGGCTGCATGGTCAAAATAATATTTCTTCATTGTTTCTTCACCTTCTTTCTTATGTAAAACTTATAATAATCCTCTGTCTCTGAAATGCCAAGAAACTCATTCCCAGTTTTCTCACACCATGCCGGAATATCTTCGAGAGCACCGTCATAATCCGTCATTATCTCCAGTATCTGTCCGTCATCGAGTTCCTTAATCTTTTCCTCCAGTTTCAGCAGATGCATAGGACACATCATATAAACTATATCCGTTGTTACATCTGGTTTTACGTTCTCTACGAATTTCATTTCCCAATTTCTTAAGCGGTTTTTCTTATCCTTTTAACGCCTTTGTCCAAAAGAGTTCCTGCAAGAAGATCCTTAAGCGTAACCGTATCGAGAAAACCCTCTATCTTTTCTCCGAGCGACTTCCATAGCATGTATGTAACGCACCTGTCCACCCTCACGCATCCCTCGTGAGGATCAAGACATGATGTTATTGCAATCGGCCCTTCAAGTTCCTGGAGTATGTCTCCGATGCTGATGTCCTCGGGTTTCCTGTTCAAAAGATACCCGCCTCCCGGGCCTTTAATGCTTTTTATAAGCCCGCCGTTCCTTAGTTTATTTAGTATCTGCTCAAGATAGGCAACCGATACATCCTGCTTCTCTGATATCTCTTTTATAGGCACCGGTTTTTCAGGATAGCCCATTGCTATCTCGAACATGGCCCTCACGCCGTACTGTCCCCTTGTCGATAACCTTAGCATAAACTAAGCTTAAAATACTTTACTAAACTTGTCAAGTATTAATCC
>CAZBSJ010000039.1:0-11145 GCA_964494165.1 uncultured Nitrospiraceae bacterium | reverse complement strand
TCTTGCTGACACTTAATTTACACCTCCGCTTGCTATTGTTTTTAACGCCTAACGAGTCTGTAGAAAAAGTCAGTTTTAATAAAATACCTTTCTTCCTGCTGTCTTGTAAATCATTTTTTCGTCAATTCCCTATAAGCGATGCTTGCTGATATTGCTTTTTATAGGCCTGCCTACCGGACAGGCAGGCTTGCCGGTCTTGCCCTGCTTCTCCTCCGTCGCTCTTAAGCAAACCAGCCTGTTTGCTTTTTCATAGAGCCTGTGCTACCCTAAAATTATAACTTTAGGTTGCTTCTGTATCTTATCTCTGCTGGCAAGACGGCTTAGGTGGCCTATCAGCATTGGGATATTTGACTGAGGCTAAAATATGGAAAGACTTGAGATAACAGCCGAGCGAACCGAATTAAGAGCCATATTTGACAATCTTCCTATTGGCGTAGCTTACCTTAACGAACAGTATAAATTCATCAGGGTCAATAAGTTTTTTGCTGAACTGACCGGGATGGGCGAAGAAGAACTCATAGGAAAACCTTGTTATGAGACCATAGGTGAATATGCCAATGACCCAACTAAAGAAGGCATAGAGAAAATATGTTCTTTCTGTAAAAAAGAGAGCTGCTTTAAAACAAAGCGGCTTGCGGTAATTGAAAGGCCATTAAGGGATAAGATTGTAAGGGTAAAGACTATTCCTCAGCTGGATGAGAGCGGAGAGATACATCACTTATTAGAGTTATTCGAGGATATCACAGAGAGCAAAAAAACTGAGAGGGCATTGCTGGAGAGCGAAAGAGAATTCCGGAGCCTCTCAAATGAATACCATGTTCTGCTGAATTCTATCCGGAACGCAATTTTTCTTCTTTCCCCTGACTTAACAGTTACATGGGCAAACAGACATACCTCGGAAACTCTGGGTTACGGTGACTCTGATCTTAGGGGGTACTGCTGCTGCGAGTTATTCAAAAATGTAGAGTATACATGCGCCAACTGTTATGCGCTGCAATGTTTTGAAACGGGCAAACCTGTTAGCATTGAACTCTCTTTCAATGACGGCAGAATCTGGGCAATGAGCGCTTTTCCAATCACAGACGAACAGGGTGTAGTGAATAAGGTCGTCATGATCTACAGGGACATCACAGAAAAGATGAAGATGCGGGCTGAAACACTGCGTGCAGGACACCTTGCATCTCTGGGCGAACTGGCTGCAGGTGTTGCTCACGAGATCAATAATCCGATCAACGGCATCATCAATTATGCCCGGATACTAGAGGATAAGAATAAGCAGAGCGGCAATGACCAGAAACTTGCTTCAGAAATCATCAGAGAAGGCCGCCGAATTACAAGGATTGTCAAAGGCCTGTTGACATTCGCAAAAAGCGGGCATGAGGGGAAAAGCACTGTCTTCGTACCGACAATCCTTTTCGATACGCTTTCGCTGAGCCAAAGACTTCTTGAAAAGAACGGTGTCCACCTGAAAACAGACTTCCCTCCTGACCCTCCACTTATTATCGCGAACCAAAACCAGATTCAACAGGTATTTCTGAACATCATAAATAACGCCCTCTATGCATTAAATCAGAAATATCCGGGCGCACACAAAAACAAACGGCTTGAAATTGCCGGGAAGAAAATTACAAGAGACAACCAGCCATATTTGCGGATTACTTTTTGCGATTGGGGAATAGGAATCCCGGCCTCGATTCTTGACAAGGTAGCACAGCCTTTTTTTTCCACAAAGCCGGCAGGACAAGGCACCGGCCTTGGGTTAAGCATCAGTCATGGCATCATCAGCGAACATAAGGGCAAAATGCAAATCGAAAGCAAAGAAGGCGAATATACCAAAGTGATTATAGATTTGCCGATAAACAAAAAATAGAGCAATTTATTAAATTGCTGCTCATTAAAGATTATGCCGATACAGATTAGCAAACAGAATACTGTAGAACCAGAAGACAAGCATGTTTCTTCATTGGCTGAAGGCAATAACATGAGGGCATGCATTCTTGTTGTGGACGATGAGAAGAGCATCAGGATTACTTTTGAAAACTTTCTCCTTGAGGCCGGATTCCAGGCAATGACTGCCGTTGATTATGAAGAAGCACTGAAAAAGATGAAGAAGGCCCTGCCTGATGTAATAATTGCAGATATCATCCTTGGCGGCAGGACCGGGATTGATTTGCTTGAAGATGTAAAAAAGAGAGATCCTAACATCCCTGTGGTAATGATAACCGGGGCTCCAAGCCTCGAGACTGCATCACAGGCTGTTCGCATGGGCGCTTTTGACTATATTTCAAAGCCCGTGGAAAAAGAGATGCTGCTTGATGTAACGCTGAGGGCGGTGCGGCATAAAATGGTTGTGGAGGAGAATGAACGCTTCCGGTCAAACCTCGAGGCAATCTTCAGAAGCGTCAAAGATGGAATTATTATGGTCGATAAGGAACTAAATGTTGTTGAGATGAATGATGCTGCAGCAAAGATCTGCAGGCTCTCCCGCAGACAGGCTATTGGCCATAACCTTGCTTCTTTGCCGGTAATATGCGATGGGAAGGTCATTGAAATGCTTAACTGGACAATGAAAAAACAGGACCCAATGGAGTCTCATCGTTTTGAATGCCGGCTGCCTGATCAGCAAGCACAGGTTTTATCTGTCAGCACATCTCCTCTATTGAAACTTAATGGCGTCACCTCCGGGGCTGTGCTGGTCATTCGGGACATAACATACCTGGCTGTCCTCGGAAAGGATCTGAATGAACGCAGGCAGTTCTACCATATTATCGGGCAAAACGCAAAGATGCAAAAAGTATATTCATTGATAGAGGATCTTGCAGATGTTCAGACAACCGTGCTTATTACCGGCGAAAGCGGCACAGGCAAAGAGTTGGTGGCAGAGGCGCTTCATTACAGTGGTGCACGCAGCCAGAAAGCTTTAGTTAAGGTAAACTGCTCCGGGTTGACAGAGAATCTCCTTGAAAGCGAACTTTTTGGACATGTCAGAGGGGCCTTCACAGGAGCGATTAAGGATAAAGTGGGGCGTTTCCAACGCGCAAATGGCGGAACTATTTTTCTTGATGAGGTCGGAGAGATCTCGCCTAAAATGCAGTTAAGACTTCTCAGAGTTCTTCAGGAAATGGAGTTCGAGCGGGTTGGGGATTCCATTCCCATCAGGGTAAATGTCCGCGTAATTGCAGCCACTAATATTGGCCTGAAAGAAAAGGTTCGCCGTGGAGAGTTTCGCGAAGATCTCTACTATCGCTTGAATGTGGTTGAAATATCCGTACCGCCGCTCAGGGAAAGGACAGACGATATCCCGCTTCTTGTCGACCATTTTTTAAAAAAATTGAACTGGAAGCTCGGAAAGGAAATTGTGGCCTTAACCGCTGATGCACAAAGCTTGCTTATGGATTATCCCTGGCCCGGGAATGTAAGAGAATTAGAACATTCACTGGAACACGCATTTGTCCTCTGCCGCGGGGACACCATCACAGTTGATAATCTCCCGTCTAATATCAAGGGTTATTTCGACAGCAGGGAAATTCCACAGGCAAAAGAAGACTTCATTAGTCCTGAGGCGGTTTCAGAGGCGCTGGAAAAAACATCCGGGAATAAATCTAAAGCAGCCCTGCTGCTTGGCGTTAATCGCCGTACCATCTACAGAAAGATCAAGGCATATAACCTAAAACAAGGATAGGAAAAAATACTGTGACATGTCACAGCTGGAGTGTGACATGTCACAGCGACAGTCACACTTCTTTCTGGCCCTAAACTCACCAGAGAATCACTTTTACAAAATTTAATCCCTTGTAATTTCTATGAATTTCTGATGATTCATCGCATGACACTCTATTGGCACGGATATTGATATTGTTCTTTTAACAAAAGAATAAGTTTTAAGAGCAAAGAGATTATGGGGGCCAGAAAAAACATGAAAGAAAATAATGTAACCGATGCAGAAATGATGAATATGCTGAAGCAGGAACAGATATTCCTCAAACCTGCGCCAAAGAGCACAAAAGACGTGTTTCAAAGGGAAACATTTGACACATACGACAAACAGACCCTGGAGAAATTTTTAAAACTATTAAAAGAGCTGACCGTGAATAAGTTTTTTGGTGAACTGATGATTAAGTACGAATCCGGGCATATCGTACAGGTAAGAAAAACGCAGCGAATTGTGCTGTCAACACAGCACGAAGGATAGAAAGATTGGAACTTCTCCCTTTGGGAGAGAATTAGGAATAAAACAATAAAGGAGGCGATTCATATGTTTAAGCTTTCAGGCGGCACTAAAGCAAAAAAGGGAAGTTATTGGAACTTCACAACAGGAGAAAGAGTACGGATAGAGGCAGAGGGCACTCTTCCGGGTGACAAAAAAAATGTATATCTGCGTATTCCGGCAGGCATCCTATTGTTCTTCGTAGCACCGTTTCTTGGCCTTGTTTACGCGCTTTTTCTCCCGACAGCAGCAATTGCTATGATGGGAGTCACTGTCTGGAAAAAGATTGTCGCAGCGTTTGGATTGAGCACAGAAAGCGTTCCCGACTTGAAAAAAACGCCATAGCGCAGTTTGGAAATCTGATCAGTAGTTGTTGATTTTAGAAAGATTGAGTGAAAGTGAGCAATAGGATGCTCAGGTAATATTGGCAAAACACCCTGAGCAGTTTTCGAATCTTGAAAGGAAAAGGAGGAATTTCGGATGCGGTTTAGATTAGTCGTAGCCTTAGCAGCATTCATGTGGTGTTTCATCCTGTCCGCTGAGGTATTTGGAGAGGGCACAGAGGTCTGCATGGGCTGCCACGGCAGTAAGGACATGAGCAAAACTTTCGGGAAGGGAGAAATAATTTCTCTTTATGTTGATCAGGCACAAATGCAGAAATCAGTTCACGGCAGTTTCGGCTGTACTGACTGCCATGAGGGCTTTTCAGCAGAAGATCACCCGAAACAAAACTACAGGAGCAAACGGGACTATTCAGTTATGTTTTCAAAGGCATGCACAAACTGCCATGCGGATTTTAAGGGTGTACATGCGGACTTAATCAACTTAAGCACCGATAGTATCGTTTGTTCTGACTGCCACAGCGCTCATGCAGTCAGGCCTGTGGAGGCCTCTCAGGAGTCGGAATATTGCCTTATCTGCCATAGCAAAGCAATGTCCATTACATTCGAAGACGGCGCAACGCTCTCTTTTCAAGTGGACCATCGCCGTCTCGCAGGTTCTGTGCATAACACTCTGGCCTGTTCAGACTGTCATTTCGGCTTCTCTTCAGAATCGCATCCGCAGAGGAAATTCAAAAACAAGAGGGACTACAGAATCGCCTCATCCGAAGTCTGCAAGAAATGCCATTTCCAGCAATATTCGGATTCCCTCGAAAGCATCCATACCACTTCAATAATGCAGAGCAACAGCAATGGCGCTGTGTGTATGGACTGTCATGGCGCGCATTCAGTCCGCTCAATAAAGGAAGCAAAAGCCATGAATACCCTAACCTGCTCAAAATGTCATACAGATACTCACAGCACCTTTGAAAAAAGCGTGCACGGAGCTGCAAGGATATCAGGGGAAAATACTGATGCTCCTATATGCTCGGATTGTCACGGCGTACACAAGATATCAAACCCCAGAACCGCAGCGTTTCGCCTCCTTGTCCCTGAGATGTGCGGAAAATGTCATGCTGATGAAAAACTTATGGGAAAATATAATATCTCCTCTTCTGTGTTTAAAACATACCATCAGGAGTTTCACGGCATCACCTGGAGGTATTACAAACATGAGGAAAAATCAAGGCGCGTGGCTGTCTGTACAGATTGCCACGGAGTTCACGACATAGCCGGGATGGATCAGCCGAACTCACCCGGGAGCAAGGCCTATCTTGAGAAAAAATGCAAAGCATGCCACCCTGACGCGCCTGAAAATTTTTCTGACAGCATAATCCCGCATTATCAGGCAGGGTTTGTAATGGCGCCCGGTGTCTTTATGATTAACTTTATATATAGCATTTTCATACCTCTTATGGTTGTGGGACTGTTTTTTCAGATCTTGCTCCATATTTGGCGTCTTGCTGTAAAGCGATAAAAAGGAGGAGGATTATGAAAAACAAAAAGGATAAAGATATCATGATCAAAAGATTTGGTCCCTACAGGATTGCTGAACACTGGGTTAACGCCCTGCTCTTTGGGGTTCTGGTGCTCACAGGGCTGCCCCAGAAGTTCTTCGACTATGAGCTTTCGCGATGGATAATAATGAGCTTTGGCGGAATTGATTCTGCCAGAATGATCCACCGCATCAGCGGCCTTTTACTCTCAGTCTTGCTTTTGCAGCATATAATTGTTGCATTGGCCGGCGTTCTGTTTTTCAGATGGCAGCCTACAATGTTCATCTCCATAAAAGATTATAAGGACAATATTGATAATCTCAGATACTTTTTGGGCTTTAGTAAGCATCCTGCATACTGCGACAGATATGATTACCGCCAGAAATTTGAGTACTGGGGTGTTGTGGTGGGAGGACTGCTTATGGGAGGCACAGGTCTAATCCTCTGGTTCTCTGCATTTATATCAAAATTTATTCCCGCCGCAGTTGTCCCTCATGCCAGGGCTTTGCATTCAAATGAGGCCTTGCTTGCTTTTCTTGTAATTATCATCTGGCATATCTACAATGTCATATTCAGTCCTGAGGTCTTTCCTCTGGACACGTCGATATTCACCGGAAAGATTTCCAGGGAAAGAATGATCCATGAACATCCGGTTGAGCTTGCAAGAATAGAGGGGAAAACATTGGAGGAAATCACCGGCCACCAACCCGGGCATGTTCAATATGAGACAGACAAAGAGCAAATCATCAATCCGGGGGGCTGTGAGGAGCAGGCTTAGGTATGAACTGTAATAGCTGCAGTTTATGTAAGACTGAGCGTCAAGGCTGTGACTGTCAGATAATCGCCTCCTTAGTCAATTATCGGCGGTATGACACTCAGACAATAAAGGAATTTTTAAAAGTAATTAAGGAGCTTACCAGCAGCAAGTTTTATGGCGTTCTTGTAATAAAGCTTGAATCAGGCCATATTTCCTACATAAAGAAGACCGAGTTTCTAAGGCTCTGAATGTTAGCAGAGACAGGGCTTAAAAGGACTATTTTAAAGTTGTGCAAAAAATAAATAACATTTACTTTGAGGTTTGGGGCTGCGACTTTCATTACTGTGCCACGATCTACAAGCGAAATACTGGAAAAGGTTGACAGCCTTTTATACGAAGCCAAAGAAAAGGGGAAAAACCGGATCGTACATAAAACAGTCTGATGCAGATACTTTTTAGACCTTGAACTTTCTCAGCTCTGAGATAAGGGATTGGGCCTCTTCCTGAAGAAGCCCTACCGCAGTGTTCATTTCATTTACGATATCCACAGAATTAACCGCCACATTTTTAATGCTTCCGATGGATTCCACGATTTGCGTGCTCATCTCTCTTTGCGCGCTTATCTCTTCGACTACCCTGCCTGTTTGGTGTGACACGCTCCCGATTGCCTCGGATATCTGTTTGCTGCCTACCGACTGCTCCTCAGTAGCTATCTTCACATGTTTGGACAACTCCTGTATCTTATTGATAGCCTGAATTATTGCCCTGCTGTCATTGTTCTGTTTTTTCGTTGCCATTGAAATGTGCTCTATCTGATCGCTCATGTCTTTGATCACCCGGGTCAGCTGTTTTATAACATTTGTCTCTTCTTCGGCAGCTCTTTGTATAAGCCTGGCCTTCTCCGTTGAAACAGATGAACTGTCAAGAATGCTCTTTAGCGCAAGATTCACTTCTTCGACAAGCCTGACCCCTTTTTCAACGCTGTACATGCCCTTTCCAGCTATATCAACGCTCATCCTTGTCTCACCCTGAACCGACTCAATCAGTGTAGCGATCTCTTTAGTAGACAAAGAGGTCTTTTCTGCAAGGCTCTTTATCTCCTCTGCCACGACTGCAAAACCTTTCCCGTGCTCGCCAGCCTGAGCAGCCAATATCGCGGCATTAAGCGCCAGAAGGCCTGTCTGCTCAGCGACATCATCTATCACATTAAGTATCTCCCCTATTTCCTCGGATCTCTTGCCAAGGCGATTTATTCCTTCAGATATTAAGGTCACATTCTCCTTAATGTCATTCATGCCTTTTATAGCCGCCTCCGCTGCCTTTAACCCTTTCCCAGAAGCCTCACCCGTGACCTGCTCTGCAAGGGCAACGGATTCTTTTGCGCTTCCTTCAACTTCCTTGACAGTTGCGTTTATCTCTGACAGCGATGATGCTGTCTCCTCAGACGAGGCAGACAAGTTTTCGAGGCTTTCTGATATCTCTTTTATTGACGCCGCCATCTTGCCTATTAAGGATGCTACTTCTGATGCAGATGAAAAAAATGCTCCAGAACTTTGTGCAACTCCGCTTATTGACGTCACCATCTCTGTTATTGCTGAGGAAGTTTCCTGTGCCGCGGCTGATGTGCTCTCTGCGCTGTTTGCAACAGAGGATATGGAGCTGTCTATCTCTGCCATAGACAAGGCTGTTTTCTCAATGCTCTGCCGCTGAACATTTGCCCCGGTTAAGACCTTTTCGGTTGATGAGGCTATTTTCCCGGCTACTCCTGAAATACTGTCTGTTATTCTCTGGGCATTGCCGGCAAGCCCCCTAAGGTTCTGGGCCATATGTTTTAGGGACTTATCAAGATCTGTAATCTCATCAGAAAACCTTTCTTCAGCTTTGCCGGAGTCTGATACTGCAAGATTCCCTTCAGCTATCTTGCCGGCAAAATCCTTGAGAAGCCTGATTCGATTCGAAAAAGAACGGCTCAATATAAGACCAAGAATAACGCCTGCAAAAAGTGAACCAAACGAGACTCCTAACAGCAGTTTCTTTGTACCTGACATCTTCTTTGTCGTTCTTTCTGATGAGGTCTTATTTTTTTCCCTGATTATCTCATGGATCTTTTCAATTTTTCCCGCGAATCTGTCGCCCACTTCATCAAACTCTTCCATGAGCTGACCGCCGGCTGCAGATGATGCCACTACTTCAATTGCAAGGATTTTGTTCCCTCTGTTTTTTAGCTCAGACAAATCTTTCTCCATTTCCTGAATTATTTCCCTTACATCCTGTCCTATGTCTGTAGATTTATATTTGGCAATAAGTTCATCAAGCTCTTTCGTCAGAGCGTCAAAATTCTTTCTTTCAGCCTTATCTCCTGTGATAAGGTAATCATTTACAGGCATAAGGGCTTCCTGCACTTTGACCTGTATATTCGCCACATTTTCAAGCTCTGAAGTATTCCCAAGCAGCTTACCTATTTCAGCATTTATGGTGTTAAGCGCATTACCGGAAAATACGCTTACAACAAATATTAATGCGACAATGCTGAGAAAGCCAGCCATAAGCCTGCTTCTTATAGATATCTTCATTGCTTCTCCTTTAGTAAAGTTAAATTTTCAACAGAATGATTTTCTTTTTTGGAGACTACTTCAGAACTTATTCCGCTTGCGGGAATATGATTTGGTTGCTTACGCGGAGACATGTCTGTCTGCCCTCGGCATGGAATGATTCTATCATTTTTTTTACATGGCATCAATAAAAAATTTGAGTTTGTAAGCATCTTTTATTCCGTGATGAAATTTTGCCGGCATATCAGGAGACACCTGAAAAAGCCGTGATGCAACACCTTTTAACATGCCATGCAATTGTATTTGAGCTTTTCCAGTGAAAACCTTACCCCCTTTACAGTGATGCCATGCATTCCGGCTTGTAACGCATGGCATATTATAATCTCAAGTTGCAGTTCACGGGTTTTGAGGGTGTTTCCTGATATGATTTCATGTGAGGCTTTTTATTTTTCCATCACGGAATTGGAGATGCTTCCTTTAAGTTTTAGCCTTCAGCTTTAACTGATTGTTATCCGGCTTGTAATATAGTCTGATGGTCTTTTTATTTCAGCGTCTTTCTCAAAAAACCGTATAACAGCTTTGCGCCTGTCATACTCATTAAAAGGTCATTGATGGTTATCTTCTCAACAGGTCTTACCTCCTTAAGCTTGAATGGCATAAGAAAGGCAACGGAAAACCTCAGAAAAGACGAGAGGAGAAAAAGCGTAAGTATCTTATATCCGAAAAGCGGGGGGAGATATCTCGCAAGAAACCCTCCGGTAAGCGCGCCGAGGCAGAGGGCCAACCCTGTAAAGGCATTATAATACGCAATGCATCTTGCCCTTTTTTGAGGACTGCATGTGTCATAAATGAAATTTGATGCTGAAAGGCTTAGTCCTGCCCAAACAAATCCTGAAAACACCTGAGCAAAAAATAAATAGGCAGGATGCCTGTTAAATATCCATAGCAATGGGATTAAAGCGGTCAGTTTTGATGTCAGCCTTATAATCTTCATATTGCCGATTTTGTCTGCATGAATGCCCCATCTCCTGATAGTGATATACACTGTGAGAGTCGCCGTTATTGTAATCAGCGTATAGAGAAGGTAGCTGAAATGCAGGTCCCTTATCATTAACACGGCAAAAAAAGGCGAAGCAACGTTTACGGAAAAAAATAGCAATGATATATAAAGAACAAACCTTGCGTAATTGCTTCTCCTGACGCTTGATATGAAATCCATGAAGCTGAAATAATCTTCTTTTTCATGCCTGAATTCAGGCTCGTGCATCTGTTTGAGGTAATACCATGAGGTCATCCTGAACAAGCACGCAAAGATGAAGATAATACCAAAACCCCAGAATGGATTGATGCCTTTTGTCTCATGCAGAATAAATCCTGCTGTGAATGTGGATGCAACAGCAATGAATCCGAGATATTTATTCCTCCAGCCAAAGTATGCCCCCCTTTTCTCAGATACCAAATCTGACATCAGGCTGCCCCAAGCCGGAGCTACAAGTGCGCCAAAGGCAGTGAACAGGGTTGCCATGGTTATAAAGATAGTTACATTTATAGTTCCGGACAGGGATTTCGCTGACATAAGCATAAGCATTAATGCCTGTAATAAGACAAAGGTCAGTATCACCTTTTTGCGGGATTTTAGCCTCTCGACCATATCTGCGCTTTTAAGCTGAATAGCAGAGGCCAGAAGATTCGGCATAGCATTTAAGATTCCTACATGCCTTGTCGTTCCGCCAAGAAGCAGAAGAAAGGGCGT
>CAZBSJ010000038.1:8214-11409 GCA_964494165.1 uncultured Nitrospiraceae bacterium | reverse complement strand
ATCCATTCATTGCCTGATCTGCTGTCTGATGCTGATCTAAGGGGAATACTCGCTGATATCGCATCAGCCCTTATCGAAGGCGCATTTCCTGCTAAGACTCTGAAGGAAGAAATCGCTGCAAGGATTGCCTGCCACAGCTCTGTGCGCGGGAAAAATATACTGAGCCAGGAAGAGATATCAACCCTTGTATTTGACCTTGAAAAAGCAGAGAATCCTGACCAGTGTCCGCATGGACGGCCGACAAGAATCTTCTTTTCCATAGACGACATGAAAAGGATGTTCAAGAGAAAGTAGTTGTATCATTAATTTCCAATCGTGTATTATTCTTAAAATGAAAGATTACAGACTCACAGAAAAGGTTAAGGCTGCCGGCTGAGCAGGCAAGCTGGGTCCGGCGGACCTTGAGAATATCATAGGCTCTGTCATCAAACCATCCGAAGGCGCTGTGATTGTCGGGCCCGGAGATGATGCAGGCGTTTATCTGCTGAAAAACGGGACTGCTATTGTAGAGACCGTTGATATAATAACGCCTGTTGTGAATGACCCCTTTACATTCGGCTCTATCAGCACTACCAATTCTCTCAGCGATGTCTATGCTATGGGAGGCACTCCGCATACAGCGCTCGCAATAGTAGGATTTGCTCCATGCGATTACGGGCCTGATGTTATCAGCAAGATATTAAAAGGCGCCGTGCATGTGCTTGATAAGGCAGGCGTATCTTTGATAGGCGGTCATAGTTTTGAAGACCCTGAGATAAGATTCGGGCTTGCAGTTACAGGCACCATAAATAAAGATAAGATCCTGAGAAAAAGCGGGGCAAAGCCCGGAGATGTAATAATCATAACAAAGCCTTTAGGCATCGGCGTTCTCAGCACTGCATTAAAAGGAAATAGATTAAAAGACGCTGACATGGAGGTTCCCATCAAATGGATGCTTACTTTAAATAATAAGGCGTCTGAGGCAGCGCTTGAGTCAGATGCAACTTCTGCAACTGATGTTACGGGGTTTGGGCTTCTGGGCCATGCCAATAACATGGTCGATGGAACTGATGTGGATTTCATTATAGAAAATAAAAAAGTGCCTGTCCTTGACAGGGCCCGGGAATTTATAGCTTCAGGCATCGTGCCTGGAGGAGCATTTAATAATCTTAAGTTTCTTGAAGACGAAATCGATTACGATAAAAAAATAACAGAAGAGGACAAACTCCTGCTTGCAGACCCGCAGACTTCCGGAGGCCTGCTGATAACACTAAATGAGAGCAGGCTAAATTCATTTATCAAAAGCGGCGTATCTTTTACTGTGATAGGAAAGGTTGAAAAAGGAAAGGGCAGGATAAAGGTAATTTAAGGTTGGCACTTTTTATATATGCATAAAGGTTTTCTCAATCTTGTCCTTCACGCACATCTGCCTTACATCAGACATCCCGAGCATGATTATTTCCTTGAAGAAAACTGGCTCTATGAGGCAATAACAGAGAGCTACATCCCTTTGCTGGATGTTTTCGACAGGCTGATAAATGAAAAGACAGATTTCAGGATAACTATCTCACTGAGCCCTTCTCTGGTCGAAATGTTCAATGACCCGTTGCTCAGAGACAGATATCTAAGATACATAAACAATCTTATCGAATTATCAGAAAAAGAGATTCTTCGGACAAAAGGCGACCCTTCATTTGAGCCTTTGGCAAAGATGTACAACAGCCGTTTCAAAAGGATCAGATTCCTGTTTGAGGAGTCTTATAAAAAAGACCTTACCTCTGCCTTCAGAAACCTTCAGGATGAAGGAGTTGTTGAGATTATAACCTCTGCGGCAACACATGCTTACCTCCCCATGTTCAGCATCTATCCGCGCGCCGTAAAGGCACAGATTGCACTCGCAGTAAAAAATCACAGGAAAAATTTCGGGAAAGAACCTTCCGGCATCTGGCTGCCTGAATGCGGCTTTTTTCCGGAGCTGGATCTTATACTTAAAAAAGAAGGGATTAAGTTCTTTTTCCTTGATACTCACGGCGTGCTAAATGGAGCGCCAACGCCGAGATACGGTGTTTATAAGCCTGTTAAATGTCCGTCAGGCATTGTGGTCTTTGGCAGAGACATCGATTCTTCAAGGCAGGTGTGGAGCTCCATTGACGGCTATCCCGGAGATCCTGCTTATCGGGACTTTTACAGAGACATAGGCTTTGACCTGCCTGTAAATTCCCTAAAACATTACCTGCATCCCGACGGCATAAGAACTTATACAGGGATAAAATATTTCCGCATAACTGATAAGTCTGATAATAAAAAACCTTATAACTTAAACGCTGCAATGGCAAGGGCAGAAGGGCATGCAGAGGATTTTTTGCACAGCAGAAAACAACACATAGAATTCCTGCACCATACATCAGGATTCAGGCCTGTAATAACAGCGCCTTATGATGCAGAGCTTTTCGGCCACTGGTGGTTCGAAGGCCCGGAATGGCTGTACTCATTCCTCAAAAAAATTGCAGATGAACGGGATACTATCAGGACTATCAACCCGTCAGAATATATTAAGGAAAACACCGAGTTTCAGAAGATAACACCGTCAATGTCAAGCTGGGGAGAAAAGGGCTACAGCGAGGTCTGGCTTAATAATTCAAACAGCTGGGCATACAGGCATCTGCACAAGGCTGCTGAAAGGATGATTGAACTAACGAATAACTTCCCCAATGCAGAAGGTCAGGTGCAAAGGGCATTGAATCAGGCCGCCAGAGAAGTGCTTCTTTCACAGCACAGTGATTGGCCTTTCATTATTAAAACAGGAAGGGCAGCCGAATATGCGACAAAAAGGATCACCATGCATTTGGGCAGGTTTAATCTTCTTTACACCGCAATCAAATCCGGGAATATTAATAACGAATGGCTTACCGAGATTGAGGGAAGGGATAAGATATTTAAGGATATAGATTACAGAATCTATTCGGACAATAGCAGAAGCTTTTCATAAGGATAAGTCCTGAGATAGGATATGAACTCATCCACAGCATATGACGGAATCGCATTCTTCTGAAGGATTAGGGAAAAATCCCTCATCATCTTTTCTTCCTTGAAACTCAGCGATTTCAATGCCCCGTATTTGATCTCTTTCCTTATGGCCCACTGAGATGCGATAGCAACTCCCATGCTGGTTTCCACCGCCTCCTTTATCGCTTCTGTGCTACCCAGGACCAGAGA
>CAZBSJ010000038.1:5083-8114 GCA_964494165.1 uncultured Nitrospiraceae bacterium | reverse complement strand
GAAGTCAGCTATAACTCCAGGCAGCAGATAATTTGCTATTGTTGTGCTTGCTCCAATGCTAATGCTGCCTTTAACAAGGCCAGTCATGTCTCCTATTTCTTTTTCAGCATTGGCATAAAGATTAAGGATTTCCTTCGCATACTTATAGAGGATTTCGCCTGCCGGTGAGAGCGTTACCGTGCTGCTGGTTCTGTCGAAAAGCTTGGTCTCATATACTTCTTCTAAGGCCTGTATCAATAGACTTACAGCAGGTTGTGTAAGGTGTATTATCTCAGATGCCTTAGAAAAACTTCTGGTCTCAGCAACCGTGCAAAAAACCTTTAATTTATGATCTTCCATTCCCATAATTTTTATTAATTATAAAATTAAATAAAAAAATAAATCAATCTTAGAGGCTTGCTGCCTTTTTTGCCAGCTTGTCTGCCTGTTTATTTTGCTCCCTTGGGACATGCGCAATAGTATAAGACTTAAAGCCCTTCAGTCGGGACATGACATTATGGTACAGGCCTGTCAGGTTCTCGCTTTTTACCCTGTACTCGCCGAGGACCTGCTTGACTAGAAGTTCGGAATCCACAAATATTTTGAGGCTTTCAATCTTTAAGGACTTCGCCTTATCAAGCCCCCTAAGAAGTGCAGTGTACTCTGCCACATTATTTGTGGCAATCCCTATGCTCTCGGACATCTCGTAGGTGTTGCCCTCAGCAGTAAGGACTACGCCAACCCCTGATTTGCCTGGATTTCCGCTGGATGCACCATCACAGTATAAAGAACCTTCTTTCACTCGGTTTGTTCTTTCCAGTAAAGAATCCGTCTGCACTGAGGGCATTGGATGATATCTTCGTTCTTCCTTATCTCGACAAACAACTGCGGTGGGATGTTCATGTGGCATCCCTGGCATATCTCGTTTTTAGCCTCTGCTACTGCGCTGCCGTTATTAGCTGCCAGGATAGTCATATAGTCCTTATAAAAATCAGCATCTATGCTCTTGGCAAGCGCTGAGCGTTTTGCCTTAACCTCGTTCAATTGCCTTTCTGCTTCAGATATCTCTGCCTCTACCTCTTTTTTGAAGGCATCCAGCTTTTCCTTTTCTGCCTTCATCTTTGTCTCTTCAGCCTTTAGTTTTTTGGCCTCTGCTTCTATCTCCTCCATAACAGCAAGGATATCGTCTTCTATCTTGAAACGGCCTTTTTCTATTGCCTCGATCTCTTTGAGGTGGGCCTGGTACTCCTTGTTGGTCTTAATATCAGTAGTGCGGCCTTTCAGTTTATTGACCCTGTCATTTATCTCGTCTATCTCTTTTTCTTTTTCCTTTTTCTTTTTCTCAAGCTGTTCGCTTTTCTGTTTCTGCTTGTCATAGGCGGCCTGTATTTCCTTGAATTGATTTTCTGATGAACGAAGCTTGGAAGGCATTGAATTTATAATATGTTTTTCCCTGAGAATCAGCTTGTCCATCTCTTGAAGTTCGATAAGAAGTTTTAGCTCGTCTTTCAAAGTCCCTCCGTCATACTGTCAAACTGGAATACTTCATATGCCCCGATGATTACAGGGATGTAAAAAATTTTTCACCATTAACTTATTCAGGAAAATAATTTAATGGTGGGCCCACCAGGACTCGAACCTGGGACCAACCGGTTATGAGCCGGTAGCTCTACCAACTGAGCTATGGGCCCTGAAAGGTTTAATTTTAAATTCAAAGGCACACTTTGGTCAAGTATGCGGATTTACTAAGCCTTTTTTAGAGACTTCAAAAACAGCTTTATGTCAAACTCCTTATCGAATAATTGTCTTATCCGGCTTATCTTTTCTTTTCCCTTTATCCTGACTTTTCCGATGGCGCCTTCTATCTTATCAATGGCAGAAAAGGTATCTTCTGTTACTGAAATTATAGGGATGCCCTTGGACTGAGCCTTTCCGATAACAACATCATTCGTGAAAAGCCCCCCTGTGAGAATGATGCATTTTGTTGATGTCTCCATTGCAGCCAGCTGTATGTCAGAGCGGTGAGCTCCGGTTATTACTGCCTTATTCGGAGTCCTTCTGAAATAATTAATTGCGCTGTCAACATCCATTGCGCCTATCAGGAAATTTTCCACAAATTCATCCAGCCTGTCCTCACAGCAAAGCACCTTCCCCCGCAATATCTCTGTAAGCTGCCGCACAGTTACAGCGTTTAAGATGCTGTCTTTTTCAAAAACCCCGAATATCTTAATCCCCTTTTTATTTAGAAAAGGCACTATCTCATTTTTTACATGAGGCAAAGAACTTTCCTGCACCTTATTAATAACCCCGCCTGCAATCTTTTTATCCAAAAACTTTGAAAGTCCGAACAAAGAATCAACAGAAGAATCCCCTGCCCAGGACTCAACTGCAAGCACATGGGCATCCATGTCCTCGATAAGATTCTGAGCGCTTATATTAAGCAATGACCCGTCGAATATATCCGCTCCGCCGATAAGCACAAAGTCTTTGTTTTTAAGGGACTTATAGGCATTCATTATCTGTTTCTTTATGTCTTTTATCTTCCCGTGCAGCATAAGATTCTCTGTCTCATAACTCATAACAAAAGGGGAAAGAACATCCAGCGGTTCTTGCAAAGATAATGCCTCTTTAACAATCAAAGCATCCGCATCAAAGATATCCTTGCCCTTTTTCACCGGCATCTTGCCAATCGGCTTTATATACCCGACCTTGTACCCAAGCTCAATAAGCTTTAATGCCAGTCCCAATGCAACAAATGTCTTTCCTGAATATCCACGGCTGGATACTATAAATATAGGAATCATAAATCCTCCTTATTAAATTCTATGACCATGCAGGATATATATCTGAGCGGGTTTATTTTGCCGATATTCCTTAAAAATTTATCAAGGAAAACAAAGAGGCAAAATTCCTCGGAGGGCTTTAGCCCGAGAATGAGTAAAGATATGTATCCTGTGTGGTCAATCATATTAAAAAAATACAAACAGATTATTTCCTCTCAAATATAATCCTTGCATCAAGGGCTATCGCTCCTTTTCCCATAACAACCAAC
>CAZBSJ010000038.1:0-4983 GCA_964494165.1 uncultured Nitrospiraceae bacterium | reverse complement strand
CTCAAATATAATCCTTGCATCAAGGGCTATCGCTCCTTTTCCCATAACAACCAACGGATTTATATCAAGCTCACGAACTTCAGGAAAATCAGTCACAAAATCAGACAGCCTTAAAATATTATCCGCCAACGCCTCAATATCAGCCGGACTCTCACCCCTTGCGCCCTTTAAAAGCGCAGAAGTCTTTATCTCATTTACCATGGCTAAGGCATCCCTTTGCAAGACAGGCGCTATCCTGAAAGATACATCCTTTAAGACCTCTACGTAAATTCCTCCGAGCCCGAACATAATCATATGCCCGAATGTCCTGTCATATGTCACGCCTAAAATTACCTCTTTGCCTCCCTTAACCATGTTATATAACATCACGCCATTTATAAACGCCTCTGGCACCAGCCTTCTCGAATTCGCTGTAATCTCAGTAAAGGCATCCTCTGCTTCTGCCCTGGAATTTACATTAAGCTTTACTCCCCCCACCTCAGTCTTATGGAGTATGTCAGGAGATGATATCTTCATCACAACAGGGAACCCTATTTTAGAAGCGACACTGCCAGCCTCTTTCGAAGTCTTGGCCAAAGCGCGCTTTGGGAATACAAATCCATATGACGCAAGTATTTGCATTGCCTCATATTCGCCTATCTGGAACTTGCCAAGTCTTATAAGATTATCAATCTGGGACTTCAGATTATTTTTCTTGAATGAAGACGCCCTTGCTTCCGGTAATTCCTCAGTGAGATTTTTCCATGAATTATATTCGTAAAGATTTTTGAATGCGGCCACTGCTGTCTCAGGATAGGGAAAATTAGGAATAGAGTTTGCCTTCATCATTTCAATGGATTCTCTGACCCTGCTTTCACCCATGAAAGAGGTAATTATGGGCTTATCCGTAGACTTTGACGCATTTATTATTATATTTGCCGTGTTCTCAACATCCACCATTGCCTGAGGAGTAAGGATAACGACTATGCCGTCAATGTTCGGGTCTTTTATCGCCTTATCAATAACAGCCGAGTATCTTTCTGATGTCGCATCGCCGATTATATCAACAGGATTATAAAGAGATGCATTCGCAGGCAGAATCTGTAAAAGAGCGGATGTCGTCTCGCGTGTCATCTGTGGCAATTTAAGACCGAGCATCTCTGCATTATCCGCTGCGATTATCCCGGGCCCGCCCGCATTCGTAATAATAAGAAGCCTGTCTCCCAATGGCAATTTTCTGTCTGCAAAGACAAGCGCAATATCAAACAACTCCTGAATCCCTTTTGCCCTTATTACGCCTGTCTGTTTGAATGCTGCATTGAATGCGCTCTCTGAACCGGCCAATGCACCGGTGTGGGATGAAGCAGCGCGGGCACCTGCTCCTGTGCCGCCTGATTTTAAGAGGATTACAGGTTTAATCTTTGTGGCTTTTTTTGCAACCTCCAGAAACTTTTTCCCGGCAACAACATCTTCTATATACCCGAGAATCACATCTGTCTCAGGGTCTTTGATGAAATATTCTATAAAGTCTATCTCATTAAGGTCTGTCTTATTTCCAAGGCTGATGAACTTGGAAAAGCCGACCCTGTTGCCTATGGCCCAGTCAAGAATAGCAATGCCCAAAGCACCTGACTGCGAAAAAAATGCCAGCCTTCCCTTTGGCAGCATCCCAGCTGCAAAGGTTGCATTAAGATCATTGTAAGTATTAATAACGCCGAGGCAGTTTGGCCCGAGTATTCGTATATTGCGTTCCCTGCTGATGTTTGATAGCTCTTGCTCGAGTTTAACTCCTTCAGGCCCTGCCTCCTTAAAACCTGCGCTCAAAATAACTGCGGCTTTAACGCCGGATCTTGCGCAATCAAGCAGGGTCCCCGGAACAAAGCGCGCAGGCACTGCGATAACTGCAAGGTCTGCCTCTGCGCCAATGTCTGATATGTTTTTAAACGCGGACAGACCTAATATGTCTGCTGAGGAAGGATTTACAGGATATATCTTTCCTTTGTAATTAAATCTTATAAGATTATTCAGGACAGCATACCCTACTTTTTTAGGGTCGCGCGACGCGCCGATTACCGCGATTGAAGACGGAGTAAACAGAGACTCAAGCATTCCATATGACATTAAAGGTGCTTAATGGTAAAAAATTTTATTGTGATCTTTCGTTTTTTAATAACCAACCCTTGGCGCTGACTCAAATATCTCACTAGGCACAGCCCCTTCTTTCTCGGAAACCTTTAATGCCGGAGTAGAGACCCTGTTCGACCTTGCAAACATGACAAATTCTTTTGATTGTGAAATAATCCCGATATCAATTATAAAATCCCTTCCAGGGCCTGCGCCTATGTAGCTGTCCCCTATCCTGCCGAAAATAGGGATATCAAAAACAATCCCCGCGTTTTTGCCGTCGAAATTACTTATCCCTGTAACATCATATACCCTTATTACCAGAGTGCCCCTTATCCTTGAAACAGTAGATTTTTTTATCTCCCAGTAAGCGAAAAGCTTCCATGGGTCAACAGTCATTAGGGTTACCTTGTCTTCTCCGTATTCCATAGGAAGGGTCTTTCTGGTAATCACAGGATACATTCTTTCTTCAGGAATCTTTCTTTTGACTTTAACCAGCGCTTTCGTCTCTGTTTTTTTAACAACTATCGCCGTCTTTTTTGCGCTGACTTTTTTGGCAGCGACTTTTTCCTTTACAGGCTTCTCAGCCTTTTTTATTGTCTTTTTTACTGCCTTTGGTGTTGTTTTCTTCTTTGCTGTTTTTTCAGTCTTTTTCTTGCTTGTTGCCGGTTTGGCAGTCTTTGTTTGTTTTTTTGCCACAGGCTTAGCCTTCTTAACAGCTTTTTTCTCTGTTTTCTTGACTTTTACAACTTTTTTTGTCTTGGGCTTTTTTTCCATACCTCCTCCTTATTTTTAAATTGTAGCAGAAAACGAAAAAATCGCCAGTCCAGCCCTGTCCTAGTGCGCTTCAGCCCAATTTATACCATAACCTATGTCAACTTTCAATGGAACTTCAAGTTTTATTACTTCTTCCATGCCTTTTTGTATGATTTCCTTTGCACGGCTGACTTCTGCCTGAGGGGTTTCGAACAAAAGCTCATCATGCACCTGAAGTATCATCTTTGTATTTAAGCTCTCTTTCTTCAGGTCTTCAGCTATCTTCAGCATCGCAGCCTTAATAATATCAGCTGCCGTGCCCTGAATAGGCGTATTTATGGCAAGCCTTTCGCCCAGAGACTTTATGTTTGCATTCTGGTTCCTGAGCTCCGGTATCTGCCTCTGCCTGCCGTAAAGCGTTGTTGCATATCCCTTTTCCTTTACGTCGCTCAGCACACCTTCCATATATCTCTTTACCCCGCTGTGCCTCTCAAAATATTTTTCTATATAGTTTTTCGCTTCATCTTTTGATATGGACAAAGTCTCAGAAAGGCCAAAAGGCGAGATGCCGTAAATAACGCCGAAGTTAACTGTCTTTGCATTTCTCCTCATCTCAGTCGTAACCTTATCAGTCGGCACTCCGAAGATCTCAGAAGCTGTCTTTGTATGAACATCAACCCCGCTCCTGAATGCATCTATCAGCACCTCATCATTACTGAGATGCGCAAGTATCCTAAGCTCTATCTGCGAGTAGTCGGCAGAGATTAAGACATTCCCCTTTTCCGCGATGAATGCCTCGCGAATCCTCCTGCCCCATTCGCCTTTTATCGGGATGTTCTGAAGATTAGGGTCGCTGCTGCTCAGCCTTCCTGTTGAAGTCGCAGCCTGATTAAATGACGTATGCACGCGCCCTGTCTTTGGATTAATTAATGCCGGCAGAACATCAACATAGGTCGACTTTAGTTTGCTGAGGCTTCGCCAGTTAAGTATCTCGCGCGGAAGCTCATGCGTCAGAGCAAGCTCTTCAAGCACGCTGACCTCAGTAGAAAACCCTGTCTTTGTCTTTTTTCCGGGTTTCATGCCAAGGCTGTGGAACAGAACCCTTGCAAGCTGTTTTGGAGAGTTTATGTTAAATTCTTCGCCTGAGAGAAAATATATCCTGCGCTGAATGGAATCCAGGTCCCTCGCCAATTCCTTTGAGAGATTATTAAGCTTATCAACGTCTATCTTTATCCCTGCCTCCTCAATATCTGCAAGCACATATATCAAAGGCATCTCCATATCAAAATACAGGCTCTCAAGTCCTGTTTCTTTTAGCTTTGGGAACAACACTCCTTTTAGTTCCAGTGCCAGCGCAGAATCTTCTGCTGAATAACGGATGGCCTCTTCAACCGATACATCGGCAAAGGATTTTTTTCTGTTAACAACCTCGGCAAAGGTCTTCTTCCTGTATGCGAGGTGTTCGAATCCAACCTCTTCAAGGCTGTGATTAGGCTTGTTTGGATTTAGGAGATAAGAGGCTATCATAGTGTCAAAAAGAACACCCTGCGTATGAATGCCTTCCTGTCTCATCATCATGATGTCATACTTTAAGTTATGGCCTGTCTTTGGCATATCAGGGTTTTGAAGGACAGGGCTAAGAATCTTCAGAGCATCTTTTTTATCTATTTGTTTCGGAACGCCAAGATAAGAATGGAATAACGGCACATAATATCCGATTCCGGTCTGCGTGCTTACAGAAAACCCGACAATGCTGTCGATTAACGGATTTTTTCCTGTTGCCTCTACGTCAAAGGCAACCTCATCTTTTACAGAAGAGATTACTTCATTAAGTTTCTCAATGGTAAATATCCCTTCATAGATTCTCTCAGTGCTTCTGCCTGAGGGTATCATCTTCATCATACTGCTGAACTCGAATTCTTTAAACAGGCTGAAAAGCCTGAGCCAGTCAGGCTCTTTCAGTTCAAAATCCTTTACATCAAAATCAATCGGAACAGCAGTGTCTATTGTTGCAAGGGTCTTGCTAAGCCTTGCGATATCTGCATTATTTGCGATCAACTCCTTAAGTTTTTCCTTTTTAATCTTTTCAGGATTCGAAAGAATATCATCAAGGTCTTTAAATGT
>CAZBSJ010000037.1:4629-11424 GCA_964494165.1 uncultured Nitrospiraceae bacterium | reverse complement strand
AAATGCACTCTTATAAAACCATGCGGATTGATTGCTATATGTCATTAAAATGCGCCGCTGAAGATGCGCTCAAAAAAAACATCCAGCAGGCCTTACTGCTGGAGAATATTGTTGCTGAAATAAATTTTTTCCGCATAGATAAGTTAAAAGCAAATGCATTGGGATTGAAGGGCTCTCCTACAGTGCTGATTAACGATAAAGAGCTTCAGCCCATTGATGTTAGTGGTTTTTCCTGAAGGCTGTTTGAAGATAAGTCCGGAGGACTCTCGAATGTTCCTTCAGTAGAAACCATTAGAAAAGCCTTAAGAGAATATAAATAAAATGGAGGTTTTCATGGAAATAAAGGTATTGGGGCCTGGCTGTCCTAATTGCAACAAGATGGAGGAGTTGGCTAAAAAAGCTGTCAAAGAACTTGGAATTGACGCTAGGATTGAGAAAATATCTGATATACAGGAAATAATGAAGTACACCATGTCCACGCCCGGGCTTATTGTAAATGGGAAATTAAAGCATTCCGGAAAGCCTTTACCTTCTGCAGAAATGGTCAAGGAATTAATCAAGGCCGAGATTTAATATGGAAGAAATATTGAACATCTTTAAGGCTCTTTCTGATGAGACAAGACTCAGGATTTTAAGGCTTTTAGAAAGTGGAGAGCTTTGCGTCTGTGAAATAGTCTCTGCATTAGACATGATACAGCCAAAAGTCTCATTTCATCTCGGCGTGCTAAAAGAGGCTGGGTTGATAAAGGACAGGAAACAGGGCAAATGGATTCACTACAAAATAGACGATTCTGATATCTTCAAAAGATTTCTGATTATTTCTGTCCTAGAAAGGGCAAAAAAGACAAAAGCTTAAATCTTGGCCAGCAAACACACAGCATAAGAAGCTATGCCTTCGCCCCGGCCGATAAATCCCATGCCTTCATTCGTTTTTGCCTTAATATTGATTACGCCTGATTTTATACCAGCACCGGATATAGCTTTTTTCATAGATTCAATGTAAGACGCAAATCTTGGATTTTCAGCGATTATTGTTGAATCAATCCATGAGACTTCAAATCCGTTCATATTTGAAAGTTTTACAATATGCTTCAGCATTTCGATGCTGGATGCGTCTTTCCATTCAGGCTCAGTATCAGGAAAATGCTTGCCTATGTCCCCTAACCCAAGCGCGCCGATAACAGCATCTATTATCGCATGGCAAAGGACATCTGCATCTGAATGGCCGATTAATCCTTTTTCGAATGGTATCTCAACCCCGCCTATAATAAGTTTACGGCCTTTTACAAGCCTGTGGGAATCATATCCGAAACCAATTCTCAAATATTAAATACCCTTGTCCCTTTCCTTTAAAAAAAGTTCTGCAATGTAAAGATCCTCTGGTGTGGTTATCTTTATATTGGTGTAAGAGCCCATAACTGCCTTAACCTTGCCGCCGTATTTTTCAACAATTGCAGAATCATCAGTCGAATAAAATCCCTCAGTCATCGCCTTTTTATATGCCTTAATCAAAGAAGAATATTTAAACACCTGGGGCGTCTGCACTGCCCAAAGCACATCACGCCTTAGGGTTTTTTTTACCAAGACCTCATCATGCTGAGCGTGAATCTCTTTTACCGTATCCTTTACAGGCACGCCTACTATGACACCATCAAAACCTTTCAGTTGTTTAATAGCATTCTCCACAACTGTTCGCTCGATAAGAGGCCGGACTCCGTCATGGATTAATATCGTGTCAGATTTATCTCCCGCTAAATTGAGTCCGCTATAAACAGAATCCTGCCTTTCGTTTCCACCTGCTGCGATTCTCTTAACCTTTGAGATGCCTGCTCCTTCAATAAGTTCACGGCCTGCTTCCATCTCTTCTTTCTTAAAAACAGGGACTATCTCTGCAATTGAGTCAATAGATTCAAGGACTTCCAGCGTCCAGAGGATTATTGGCTTATCCCTGAGATTTGCAAATGCCTTATTGCTTCCCTTGCCAAATCTTTTTCCTAAGCCCGCAGCCGGGATAATTGCTACCACATTTGTAATCACTACCTTGCGGCCCTCATCTCCTCTCTCTCATAATCCTCTTTTGTCTTGGCAAAGATCATTCTGCCTGCTGTGGTCTGGAGAACGCTGGTTACAGTAACATCAACATTTTTCCCGATAAGCCTCCTTGCATGCTCCACAACAACCATGGTGCCGTCATCAAGATATGCGACTCCCTGATTGTGTTCCTTCCCCTCTTTAATTACAAAGACCTGCATTGTTTCACCCGGAAGGACAACCGGCTTAAGTGAATTTGCCAATTCATTGATATTCAGTACAGCCACTCCCTGAAGCTCAGCAACCTTGTTAAGATTAAAATCATTTGTTATTACCTTAGCCCCCAAAAGTTTTGCAAGGGCAACCAGCTTTGCGTCAACTTCCTTTATCTTCGGAAAATCTTCTTCAACGATCTTTACATTAAGATTCGACATCTTCTGAAGCTTATGCAAAACGTCAAGCCCCCTTCTGCCTCTTGCCCGTTTTAGTGAATCCGGAGAGTCTGCCACATACTGCAGTTCCTGAAGAATAAATTGCGGGAGGATAAATGTGCCTTCTATAAAACCTGATTCGCATACATCGGCAATGCGGCCGTCTATTATCACGCTTGTGTCCAGAACCTTAAGGTTTTCCTCAAACCCCTGTCCCCTGAACAGCCTCAGCACGCTTGACACTGTCAGACCTTGTCCGCGTCTGAGCCCGACAAATAATCCCGCGTAGCCAAATAATGCGCTGATTACAGCATGCGCCGTTATTAAATCCTGGTCAAGAAGCACTTTAACAGGCAAAAGCAACAGCTTTGCGAATAAAAGTCCTGCTGCCATGCCAACAATCCCGCCTATTACCACTCCCAAAGAAATCTTTTTGAGGATTGCCTCTGCAAAAAATGCTAAAGAGCCTGCAATAGCTCCACATAACAGACCAATCATCATATTGCCGTATTTGCCGCCAAAAATGTAACCTGCAAATAAAAATAATAGTAGTACTGCTGTTCTTAAAAGAATAAAAATCAATTTGCCCACCTCCTTATTTAGATTAGTATAGACAGAACAAACTCAGAAACATGGGCAATGCCCTTTTTCTGACGCTTAAAAATATTTACTCTTATGACGAACGGATCACAGTGTAAAATCTCTGTCCGCCTCTGTTTATGAATAGCAACACAGCATCGCCTGCCCTTATATCAGCAGCAGCCTTATTGAATTCATTAAGACTGGATACCTTTTTATTGTCGATCTCCTGAATAACATCTCCCCGCTTAATGCCTGCCTCGTCTGCAGGGCTTCCTGATTCGACTTTAACGACAACCACTCCTTTTTCACCCCTGTTAAGTCCGAGCTGCTGCGCTATATCCTTAGTAAGCTCTATAACCTCAAGTCCGGCAAGGGCCTCCTGCTGACGATCCTCCCTTGACAATTCCGGTATCTCGTCTCCTGTCTCCCTTGGAAATTCTGCTATTGTCGCAGTCAGGTCATATTCTTTACCCTTCCTGAGTATTTTTATCTTAACTTCTGTGCCTGCCTTGCTCTGAGCAACTATATTTCTTAAGTTGTCAGCATCGCTGACCCTTCTGCTATTAAATTCAAGGATTATGTCTCCTCTTATCAGTCCGGCCTTCTCCGCAGGGCTTCCTTTAACCACATCACCAACCAACGCTCCTCTTGAGTCCTTTAGATTAAATTTCTGCGCAAGTTCCGGTGTAAGCCGTTGTATCGAAACTCCCAGCCATCCCCTGGTCACCTTTCCGTGTTTTATAAGCTGGTCCATCACAGACCTTACAAGGTTGCTTGGGACAGAAAAACCTATTCCCTGATACCCACCTGACTTGGAAAATATCGCAGTATTAATTCCAATAATTTCCCCTTTGATATTGACCAGCGGACCGCCGGAGTTTCCGGGATTTATTGCCGCATCGGTCTGTATAAAGTCCTCATAATCTGTAATCCCAACGCTTACCCTTCCTACTGCACTAACGATTCCCATTGTAACAGTATGGCTAAGCCCGAAAGGATTGCCTATGGCCAGAACAAACTCTCCTACCTGCAGCTTATCAGAGTCTGCCCAGACAGCAACAGGCAGGTCGTTTGCGCTGATCTTTATTAACGCAACATCTGTCTTCGGATCAGAGCCGACTATCTTACCCTTAAAGCTTGTCTTGTCGTAGAGCGTGACCTTTATCTCCTCTGCTTGCTCAATAACATGATTATTCGTGATTATATAGCCATCACTTGACACTATTACACCAGACCCAAGGCTCTGCTCTCTCCATTTCTTAGGAAAACCAAGGTCATTGAATGAATCAAAAAAATTGAAAAACGGGTCATCAAAAAAGGGACTTGAATCGCGCCTTACTATCTTGGTTGTTGAGATATTGACAACAACCGGCGAAACCGCATTTGCTATCTCAGAAAAGGCCTTTGCAGTCTCAATTATTTGAGAAGGAACCCTGGGAGGGGTGACAATAGTAGGCCTTGAAGGCCTTGCAATTTTGCCCAAAATGTAGAAAGAAATTCCTCCAAGCAAAAATCCTAATGATAGGACTACTATTCCTATAAAGAATTTCTTTCTCATTATATTGTTATCTATAAATTATAATAACCGCAGCTATTCCTTGTAAAGGATAATAGCAAATAATTATGCAATAATCGAACATTTTTGTAAAAACAATCAGGTTGACTTGACTTGAACCATGGGTTAATATTTTTCTATGCACCGACACTCAGACTACGTCCCGCTCCATCTGCATACAGAATACAGTCTCCTTGATGGGGCCATAAAAATAAGCGAGCTTGCCGATCTTGCATCTTTTTACAGAATGCCGGCTGTTGCCATAACTGATCATGGCAATCTTTTCGGCGCGGTAGAATTCTATAAAAAAACAACTAAGGCGGGCTTAAAGCCTATTATCGGTTGTGAGGTCTATGTTGCGCCCCAGGACCGTTTCGAAAAAGGAAAGACAGAAGGACCTGAGGCCTCATTCCATCTTATCCTGCTCGCAAAAGACGATAATGGATACAAAAATCTGGTTACGCTGGTTTCGAAGGCATACACTGAAGGGTTTTATTATAGGCCGCGTATTGACAGAGCCTTATTAGAACAGTATAGCGGAGGGCTCATCGGCCTCACATCCTGCCTTAAAGGAGAGATCCCCTATTATCTGCAGAGAGGGATGATAGATAAGGCAAGGGAGATCGCACTTCAATATAAACATATCTTTGGTCCGGAAAACTTCTATATCGAGATTCAGAACAATGATTTGGCTGAACAGGACAAGCTTAACGTAAAACTGGTAGAGCTAGCAAAAGACCTGCATATAGAGATAGTAGCTACTAATGACTGTCATTATCTCAAAAAAGAAGATGCCCGCGCGCATGATGTATTAATCTGCATACAGACAGGTAAAACAGTAAAGGACGAAACCAGACTGAAGTTTACTTCCGAAGGGTTCTATTTCAAGTCTCCTGATGAGATGAAGTCTTTTTTCAAAGAACTCCCGCAGGCGATCATGAACACACGCGCAATTGCAGAGAAATGCAATGTAGAGTTCAAGCTTGGGAAGACCTTTCTTCCTACATATGAGATAAAAGAAAATCGCTCCCCGGATTCTATGCTGGCAGAGCTGGCCGCAAACGGCCTGCTGGAAAAATTAGGCCCTAACCCATCGCCTGTCTATACTGAAAGATTAAAAAGGGAACTCGAGATAATTAACAAAATGGGCTATTCGTCATATTTCTTGATAGTCTGGGATTTTATAAGCCATGCAAGAAAAAACCGCATCCCTGTAGGCCCTGGCAGGGGGTCAGCTGCCGGAAGCCTTGTATCTTATTGTCTGGACGTGACAGAGCTTGATCCTATCAAATACGGTCTGTTGTTCGAAAGATTCCTTAATCCTGAAAGAATAAGCATGCCTGATATCGATGTGGACTTCTGCAAAGACAGGCGCTCAGAGGTTATCTCTTATGTTGCAGATAGGTACGGCGATGACCATGTTGCCCAGATAATAACCTTTGGGACAATGGCGGCTAAGGCTGCTATCAGAGATGTTGGCAGGGCTTTGGATATGCCTTATGCCGAAGTTGACAAGATAGCAAAGCTTGTCCCGACTGCAATTGACATAACCATTTCAGATGCTATTAAGGCCGAACCACAGTTGCATGAGCTTTACGAAAACAATTCACGGGTAAAAGACCTCATAGATATTGCGCAGAGGCTTGAAGGGCTTTGCAGGCATGCATCCACGCATGCTGCGGGGGTAGTTATATCTCCTAAACCATTGACAGATTACTCACCTTTATACAAAAACCCTACTGACGGAACAGTAACAACACAGTTCGATATGTTCGCAGTGGAAAGCATCGGCCTTTTGAAATTTGACTTTCTGGGTCTTAAGACCCTAACCCTTATTGAAAAGACGATAAAATTTATAAAAGATTCCGGCCAGGATCTGATACTGAGAAATATGTCTCTGGATGACCGTAAGACTTATGAGCTATTGTCCTCGGGTAAAACAACAGGCATATTCCAGCTTGAAAGTTCCGGGATGCGAGACCTTCTCGTAAAAATGATTCCAAAAAGATTCGAAGACCTTATCGCCCTTGTGGCTCTTTACAGGCCCGGTCCTATGGCCATGATAGATGAGTTCATTAAGAGGAAAAAAGGCACTATCCCGGTCAAATATGACCTCCCCCAGTTAAAGGAGATACTGGATGAAACATACGGCATCATCCTTTACCAGGAGCAGGCCATGCAGATAGCGAATAAGAT
>CAZBSJ010000037.1:0-4529 GCA_964494165.1 uncultured Nitrospiraceae bacterium | reverse complement strand
TAGTGCAGTTCATAGCTGAATGCAGGAACATGTCCATAAAAATGCTTCCGCCGGATATCAATGAAAGCGTTAAGGAATTCAAGGTAATCGGCAACTCCGTCAGGTTCGGACTTGATGCTGTAAAAGGAGTTGGATCTTCTGCGATCGAGTCTGTCCTTGCTACAAGAGAAAAGGATGGCCCGTTCACCTCAATTGATGACTTCTTAAAAAGGATCGATACCAGAAAAGCAAACAAAAAGGTTATTGAAAATCTTATAAAGGTCGGGGCATTTGATTCTCTGGGACTTAAAAGGGCTCAGGCTATGGAACTGGCACATAGTTTTGCAAATGGTTCCGGCTCCCAAAGTCTTTTCGGCCAGCAGGATATCTTTGGTTCTCAGGACAATGAAAAGGCTATAGTTAAAGAGTGGGATGAGATGGAACTCCTCAGTAATGAAAAGGATGCTCTTGGTTTTTATCTGAGCGGGCATCCCTTAACCAAATACCGCGTACAGCTTTCTGCTTTGAACGCTAAAAAGACATCTGAGCTGAGTGACTTAAAAGACCGTGAGGAAGTACAGATTGCAGGTGTGATTACCAGCATCAGAAAGATTCAAAAACGCGGAACAAATGAGACTATGGCATATTTTAATCTTGAGGATGAGGAGGGTATTGTAGAAGCAATTGCTTTTACTGATCTCTACAGGAATAATTCAACATTGCTTAAAAAAGATATGCCTGTCATAATCAAAGGCATTCTGGATCATACAGAAAAGGGCATGAAGATTATTTTAAAGGAGATAGTCCCGCTTGCAAACCTTAATGCAAAAAATGGCTTAAAATGTGAAATTAATATAAAATATCCTCTTGCTAAGGGACTGACACTCAAGAATGTACAGCAGGCCCTGTTGGACAGCACAGGGAAATGTCCGGTATATCTGAAAATAGATACGCCCGGCTCCCAGGTGTTTATAGCCTCTGGATTTGAAGTGGAACCTTCTGGACTGCTGATAGACAGGATCGAAGGAATGCTGGGGCAGGGGACAATTAGAATTGTAAGCAGCGCTTAGCAAGATAAAGGAATTAATATGAAATATTACCTTGAATTCGAAAAACCCATAGAAGAGCTTGAACTTAAGATAGAAGAGCTGAAGCGTATCTCTGACCGAAAGGACATGGATATTGGCTCAGCAGTTAAAAAGCTCGAGAAAAAGGCAAAAGAGCTCAGAACCGAAATCTTCTCCTCACTTTCTTCATGGCAAAAAACTTTGCTTGCAAGACATCCTGACAGGCCTTATACCCTTGATTACATAGAGCTTCTGTCTGAGGACTTTATCGAGCTGCACGGAGACAGGCGGTTTGCTGATGACCCTGCCATTGTCGGCGGGCTCGCAAAGATAAACAACATACCTGTCCTGATAATCGGCCACCAGAAGGGAAGGGGTACAAAGGAAAGGATTTATAGAAATTTCGGGCAACCCCAGCCTGAAGGTTACAGAAAGGCATTAAGATTAATGAAGCTTGCTGAGAGATTCAAGAGGCCAATCATTACTTTAATAGATACCCCCGGAGCTTATCCCGGTATAGGCGCTGAGGAACGCGGCCAGTCTGAAGCAATTGCTACAAATCTCATGGAGATGTCCAGAATAAAGACACCTATCATCTCGATAGTTATAGGAGAAGGCGGAAGCGGCGGCGCGCTTGCGCTCGGTGTTTCTGACAGATTATACATGCTTGAGCATTCCATATATTCAGTTATATCTCCTGAAGGGTGTGCTGCAATATTATGGAAGAAGAATGGGACTGAGCTTAATTCTGATGAGTATGCCAAGGCAGCGGATGCTCTTCGTGTCACTGCCCAGGACCTTCTCGGATTCAAGATAATTGATGATATAATACCAGAGCCTGTAGGCGGCGCTCATAGAGACCCTGCGGCAACAGCTAAAAACATTCGGGAAATTATTATCAAATCACTCGAAGAGTTAAAGACAAAAACTCCGGGCAAACTGGTAGATGAGCGGTACAAGAGGCTAAGGAAGATCGGCATGTTTGAAGAAGCTGCTGTAAATGAGTAAGCCGGTGTGGTGGAACTGGCAGACGCGCCGGACTCAAAATCCGGTGGGGGCAACCCCGTGAGAGTTCGATTCTCTCCACCGGCACCACTTCAATTTATGAATAGAAGTCTTCCGCATCAGTAACTCACTCCTGATTATATTGTGAATCAAAAAAGGATAAGGTTACTAAATAGGGCTGACAGCAGACATGGCCCTGTTATTTACTGGATGAGCCGCGACCAGAGGGCAGATGACAACTGGGCGCTGCTCTTCGCCCAGGAACTGGCATTGAAAAAAGAGGTTCCGCTTGCAGTGATATTCTGCCTTGTTCCTTCGTTTTTGAATGCTGCCATACGTCAGTATGCGTTTATGATTGAGGGCTTAAAAGAGGTTGAAAAAAGATTATCCCGAAAGAACATCTGCTTTCAATTGCTTGCCGGTTATACTGAAAAAGAGATTCCGAGGTTCATCAAAAAAAACAATGTCTCTGCCCTTATAGCTGATTTTGACCCTCTGAAAATCAAAAGACAGTGGAAGAAAAATGTCTACGATAAAGTAAATATTCCTGTTTATGAGGTTGATGCGCATAACATAGTGCCTTGCTGGGTTGTCTCTGGAAAACAGGAATACGCGGCTTATACATTCAGGCCTAAGATTCATAAGGCATTAGATGAATTCCTTGAAGGCTTTCCTACGCTCAAAAAGCACCCCTTTTCATGGAAAGGGAAAAAGGCACTAACAAATTGGAATAGTATAAATAAAAGGCTTAAGGTTGACAGAAAAGTTCCGGCAGTAAGCTGGCTTAAACCGGGCCAGTCAGCTGCAAAAAGAGCGCTTAATCACTTTCTTAAAAAGAAACTCGATTCTTATGATAAAAAAAGAAATGACCCCACTTTTGACGCCCAATCAAACCTTTCGCCATATCTTCATTTCGGGCATATCTCAGCTCAGAGGGTAGCGCTTAAGGTTCTGGACTCAACCGCAACAAGAAGATCCAAAGACTCTTTTTTGGAGGAATTAATTGTTAGAAGAGAACTGGCAGACAATTTCTGCTTTTATAACAAAGACTACGACAGCTTCAAGGGCTTTCCTGCTTGGGGCAAAGACACCTTAAGCAGACATAAAAAAGACAGAAGGTCTTTTCTCTATTCCATGAAAGAATTCGAATATGCTAAAACGCATGATAACCTCTGGAATGCTGCCCAAATGGAATTAATGAATAAGGGTAAGATGCACGGCTTTATGAGGATGTATTGGGCAAAGAAAATACTTGAGTGGAGCAAATCTCCTGAAAAGGCCCTGCAGATTGCAATATATCTCAATGACAAATATGAACTTGATGGAAGGGATCCCAACGGATATACCGGCATTGCATGGAGCATCGGTGGCGTGCATGACAGGGCATGGAATGAGAGGCCGATTTTTGGAAAGATAAGATATATGAGCTATAATGGATGCAAATCCAAATTTGATGTAGAAAAATATATCAGAATTAATCTGCCACCAGTTTCTGATGAATAGAAAAATTGTTGCTGATTTACATGCGCATAGCAGGGCATCTGACGGTGATTGCTCTCCTGCAGAGGTTGTGCGGGAGGCCCATGCATTAGGGCTAAAGGCAGTTGCACTGACAGACCATGACACGCTTGCAGGGCTAAAGGATGCCCTAAAAGCCGGGCAGGAATATGGCATTACAGTAATTAGCGGTGTTGAGGTCTCTATGCGTTTCAAGCGCCCTTCTTTCATTGGCACGCTTCATTATCTTTTATACTTTCCTCCATATTTGTTGGACAATAATGATTTTATTTCCACCACATCTGATATCTTAGCCGGAGGCCGGGGGCATCAGCTGGTAGTTGACCGGGTTGCCTCAATCAATGAACTCTTTGGGCCGGATGGCAGTCTGGAGCCGATACTAAAGCAACCTCTTACAGTAGAAGAAATTGAGGCTGAAGGCACTAATGCCACCCGCAGGCATTTTGCACAAGTGTTAACAAATAGGCATGGTCTTGATCGCGATAAGGTTAACAGATTGATAAGCAATAACAGCCCTGCATATGTCCCTTCCGGCATTGAGATGAATCGCCTGCGGCCATTATTCAAACGCTTCCCACTCGTGCGTGTGCTGGCACATGCAGCAGCTGGTTCTTTCCCTGAGCCAAGCGTATATAATGAAGTCCTGCCTCCGCTGGAAACAGTTGAAAAAATTCTGCCGGAATTTTTGGATCTTGGGCTGGATGGCATTGAGGTATATTACCCGGGACATACGGAAGAACATATCCAAAAGCTTATACTATTGGCAAAAGACCATAATTTACTTGTCACAGGAGGTTCTGACTTTCATGACCGAACCAAGCGACCGCTTGGAGTTACCGGAGTTGAAAAAGCGGATCTGGATGCGCTATTAGCGCGGCTGAAATAGCCTAATCGATCTTTTCTTGCAAAATGATATGGCTTGATGTTATTTTTTGATTGAAACCAGTGCCTGTTGCATGT
>CAZBSJ010000036.1:9186-11475 GCA_964494165.1 uncultured Nitrospiraceae bacterium | reverse complement strand
AGTTTAAGGGTATCATCTCTAACTCCTGAGCCTCCTTTTTGCAAGAACGATTGCGCCGATAATGGCAACCAATAAAATCAATGAAATTATCTCAAAAGGAAAAAGATAATCCGTATACAATATCTTTCCCAAGGCCTTTGTATGCGTCTCTTTTTGAACGAATTCAGGAGAATGCTTTCCTGAAAAGTCGGTCGCAAAAGACATTATCACATTAATTATTAATGCCAGCATTCCGGCAGAGATGATAAGACCTGCCGGCCATGAGCCTATAAACTTCTTTACCTGAAGCTCTTCCCTCAAATTTAAAAGCAATACCACAAAAAGGAACAGCACAAGTATTGCGCCTGCGTAAACAATCACCTGCACAGCGGCAATGAACTCAGCGTTCAGAAAAAGATAAAGCCCTGCGATATGGAAAAACAAAAGAAGCATCCACATGACGCTGTGCACGGGGTTTCTCCTCGTTACAATGATGAGGGACAGCAAAACTATCATCGATGCATAGTATCCAAAAAAGAACTTAAGCAGCATAAAGACTCCTTACAGGGTTCAAGGATTCGAGGGTTCGAAAGTTTAAGTTTTTATCTTCTGAGTATTTCACTTGACCCCTTTACTCCTTGACCTCTTGAACCCTTTTCTTGAACATTGCCTGGCCTCCGTATCCGGCAAAATCCTCAGATTTAGGCCGCCAGAAATCTCTAAAATATCTCCTGCCCTTTTCTCCGGCAAAATATTTATCCCAGTTTGACAGAAGTCTCTCCTTAGTCATATAAAAAGGCTCTCTGTCGTAATTGGAGTATTCATAATGCTCACTTAAGGCAATCGCGCCAAAAGGACACGCCTCCACGCAAAAACCGCAGTAGATGCATCTCAAGACCTCGATCTCGTATCTGTCCACAATCTTGGCGTGGTCGTCTCCGTCAGATGTATAAATGTATATGCATTTAGACGGGCAGTAAGCGCCGCACAGCCCGCACCCCACGCATTTCATCTTCCCGTTTTCATCCTTAGCAAGGGCATGGAGCCCCCTGAACCCGGGCTGAACAGGCCTTTTCACCTTTGGATAGCGCCTTGTTACAGCAGGCGTGAACATTGTCCTGAGGGTCAATGCCAGCCCTTTTACTATCTCTACAAAGAATAAGGTCCTGAAAAATTTTTTCACAGTCATAGAATTCCCTTAGCCCACATCTTTACTACACCCGTTATAACGATGTTCAATAATGCCAGAGGTATCAGGATCTTCCATCCGATTGACATCAGCTGGTCATACCTGTATCTGGGGAGTGTTGCCCTTACCCAGTAATAGAAAAACATAAACGAATATACCTTTATAAGAAACCATACGATTCCGGGAACGGCAAGAAGAAACGGGAATATGTCTGTAATAAATCTCGGAATTGTCCACCCGCCCAAAAAGGCTATTGTCATAAGGGAAGACATTATGAGCATGCCTGTATACTCCCCGAGGAAAAACAGCGCAAACCTGAATCCGCTGTACTCAGTGAAATATCCCGCGACAAGTTCGCTCTCTGCCTCGGGAAGGTCAAAAGGAAGCCTGTTCGTTTCAGCAAATGCTGCAACCACAAATACAAAGAACCCCAAAAACTGGGGAATGGCATACATGCCTGTAAAATACTGATGCTGCGCCTTAACAATCTCTGTAAGATTAAGAGAGCCTGCCATTATCAACACTCCTACGAGACTGAGACCCATGGCTATCTCATAGCTGATTACCTGGGAGGCTGACCTCATCCCGCCTAAAAAGGCATACTTGGAGTTCGACGCCCAGCCGGATACCACAATCCCGTATGCTCCGAGCGCAGACATCGCAAAGAGAAAAAGAAGCCCGATGTTTATATCCGCAATCACAAAGCCGTCAAAAAAAGGAATAACAGACAATGAAGTCAAGGCTGAGACAAAAAATATTACAGGAGCGAGATAGAACAACGGCTTGTCGGCATTGGCAGGAATGATATCTTCCTTGAAAAATAACTTCACGCCGTCTGCGATAGGCTGAAGCAGGCCGTGAGGCCCAACCTCTATCGGACCAAGTCTCACCTGCATATGTCCTATGACCTTACGCTCGAAATATGTTGCGTATGCGACATGCAGAAGTGCGATTGCAATAACAACAGCGATCTTAATAAAAATAACCGCGAGATTCAGCAGAATGTCCAGAGAAGCCTGAGAAAAAATCGAGCCTAACAAATCCATTCAATCTCCTTAACGAATCAGCTGTTTTAAGATTCCTTTTGAACCCTCATCATCAGGGTTCAGTTCCACTGCCTT
>CAZBSJ010000036.1:5250-9086 GCA_964494165.1 uncultured Nitrospiraceae bacterium | reverse complement strand
CTTTCGCAAATCATTTTAGCCCCCTCCCTTGGATAAAGATACCTCCATCCCTTCGATTATTGGCGCCTTTGTGACAGGATCAATCTGACATGATAATAAACTAAAAGCTCCCTTTCCTTCAAAATTATTGGTAAGCATCACGTATGAAGCGTCAACCATGTCATCTATAATTACAGGAAGTTCCAGAGAACCCTTTTTTGTGGATACCTTAACCATATCTCCGTTCTTTAAAGAAAGCGCGTTTGCAGTCTTATCATTGACCCTCGCAACAGCCTGAGGATAAATCTTCATTAAGGCAGATGATTTTCTGCTTAGAGTCCCTGAATGGAACAAAGGCCTTTCAAGCATAAGGTATAACTTGCCGTTCGAAGGTTTCCCTTTTACTTTATCAATCTGAATCTCAGATGCCGCTCTTTTAACAGGCCCGCCCTTATAAGGGTAGAGCATATTGCCCTTTTCAATATCTTTATATGTAATGCCGTTATAGAGAGGAGAGACCGCTGAGATTTCTGCAAATATCTCTTCTGCATTGGCATAGGTCATTTTCACCCCAATGCTCTTTGTTATCCCACTGATAATTCTCCAATCTTCCATACCATCCCTGTGTACCGCCTTTCTGAGACGCTGAATCCTTCTTTCGAGGTTAGTGAATGTGCCGTCTTTCTCTGCCCAGCTCAGAGAAGGCAATACCACATCGGCAAGTTTCCCTGTCTCATTAAGGAATATATCCTGAACAACAATAAAATCTATTTTTTTGAAGGCGTCTTCCACAGCCTTTGAGTCAGGCAGATTAAAAACAGGGTTTTCGCCCATTATATACATTGCCTTTAAAGAACCGTTCCGGGCCGCATCCATCATCTCAAATAAGGTAAGCCCCGGGCTGCCGGGGATGGAAGCCTTCCAGACATCGTCATATTTTTTCCTAACCTCAGCTACTGACAACGGCATATGTCCGGGGAGAATATCGGGTGCGCATCCCATATCCAAAAGTCCCTGCTCATTGGGCCGTTCAGAAAGAAGATATATCTTTCCTTCGATAAGATAAGCTATTGCTGCAACTAGCAAGAGCTTGCAGCTTCCGTTATTATCCTGAATTAAGTCTTTTCCTATTACTATTGCAGGTGAAGTTGAGGCTGAAAGCTGATTAACGAATTCCGCAAGGGCAGACTGGCTGATACCGCATTTATCATCAACATCTCTTGCCTGTCTGTTTATCTCCTTTATCCTGGATTCAAGCATAGGATTTCTGCCGTTAAGCCCTTTCTTATCTTTCAGAATAGTTATGATTCCCTCAAGTAAAATTTCTTCTGTAAAATGTGCCGGGCTCAAAACCGCGGGATTGAAAAATTTAAGCCCTTTAAAATTCCCTAATGAAAGTATCTTCCCGCCTTTTCTCGAACATGCCCTTATCTGAAGGCCGAGTATAGGATTTATCGCTGTCGGGTCTCCTCCAATTACAAAAATCAGGTCTGAATCAGACAGGCCTGGAATTGTGTTTGATGTTGCCCCATGGCCGAATATGTTTTCAATGAATTTCTGAGTTCCTGCAAAGCCTGTTCTGGCAGTGCTGTCAATATTATTCGTACCTAATGCCATGCGCATGAATTTCTGGAATACATAGTTATCTTCATTCGTGCACCTTGGAGAGGCAAGCCCGGCTATTGAAGAGCCTCCATGCTTTTCCTTTATCTCAGCAAGCTTGCTCGCGACAAAATTTACAGCCTCATCCCATGAAGCCTTTTCAAGCACGCCGTTAATCTTAATAAGCGGAGTATCCAGTCTCTCTTTGCTACCGACAAATTCATATCCAAATCTCCCTCTTGAACATAGAAGACCGCCATTTACAGGAGAATCCATGCGCGGGACCACTCTTTTTATAACGTCGTCACGAACCTGAACTTTCAAGGTGCATCCGACCCCGCAAAATGCGCAGATCGTCTCTGTCTCGGCAGTCAGCTGCCACGGTCTGTAACCATGCCTGTGGAGTCCGGACATGATTGCACCTACAGGGCATGCTGATATACAGTTTCCGCAGTATTCGCAATCATATTTCCCGCCTGAAAAAGGCTCGATATGTGAATGCCCGCCTCTTTCAATAACCCCGATTGCTGAGGCGCCCTGAACTCCCTCGCACATCCTAACGCACCTTGTGCACATAACGCATCTTTCCATGTTGCGAACTATGATAGGGTCATCAAGGCTTTCAGGCACTTTTCTTTTTGCTTCTTTAAATCTTCCTTTTGCAGGACCGTATTTTTCTACCAGATCCTGAAGTTCGCACTCTCCGGCCTTATCGCAATAAGGACAGTCCAGAGGATGATTAATAAGCAAGAACTCCAGTATCCCCTTTCTTGCCTCGGCTATCTGCTCTGTCTCTGTTTTTATAGCCATTCCGTCAGTCACCATAAGAGTGCATGCGGTCTGCAGCTTTGGTATCTTCTCGACTTCTACAAGGCATAATCTGCAGCCTCCGTATCTTTCAAGCTGCTTGTGCCAGCATAATGTCGGGATCTTTATGCCGACTGACCTTGCGGCCTCAAGCACTGTAACAGACTTTTCGAGTTTAATTTCTTTTCCGTTTATATTTACCGTAATCATTACTATCCCTTAACAACACACCTTTTCTGTCTTATGTGGTCAACGAATTCAGGCTTGAAATGCTTTATGAAATTCTGGACTACGGATGCTGCCCCATCTCCCAACGGGCAGAAAGTCTTCCCAAGCATATTTCCTGAGATAGAAAGAAGCATATCAACGTCTTCTGCCTCGCCCTTTCCGCTCTCTATCCTTCCTAGAATAGTCCTCAACCATCCGGTGCCTTCGCGGCAGGGCGTGCATTTGCCGCAAGACTCATGTTCAAGAAATTTCAGTATCCTGTAGCAAACCTTAACAAGGCAGACAGTTTCATCCATCGCAATAACAGCGCCGGAGCCTAACATGCTGCCATGCTTAGGCATATTAACAAAATCCATTGGACAGTCAATCTTGTCAGCAGGAAGGATCGGGGTAGTCACGCCGCCGGGAATAACAGCTTTTAGCCTTTTGTCTCCTGTTATTCCTCCGCAATGCATATAGATTATGTCCCTTAGAACAGTCCCCATAGGGAGTTCATAAACGCCCGGCTTTTGCACATGGCCGCTTACGCAGAAAAGTTTCGGTCCCGGACATTCCGGACTGCCTATCTTTGAATAAGCATCACCGCCTGTCTCGATGATATGCGGCAGATTTGATAATGTCTCGACATTATTAACAACAGTAGGCTTGGAAAACACACCTACGTTAACAGGAAATGGAGGCCTTGTTCTGGGCTGTCCCCTGTCGCCCTCCAAAGATTCTATCAACGCGGTCTCCTCGCCGCATATGTATGCGCCGGCACCCTGATGAACAGCAAGATGAAATCTTATTCCCTTATTCATAATATTATCGCCCAGCAAGCCGTTATCATATGCCTGCGCTATCGCCTTATTCAAGACATCCTTTGCATGAGGATACTCGCCTCTAAGATATATATATCCGTATTCTGCTCCGATAGCGTAACCTGATATAATCATGCCCTCGATTAAAAGGTGAGGATTTTTCTCAAGTATCGGCCTGTCCTTAAATGTCCCCGGCTCACCCTCATCTGCGTTGCAGAGCAGATACTTGGGGAATTTAGGATCCGCAGAAGCAAAGGTCCATTTCATTGCAACAGGGAACCCTGCCCCGCCACGTCCGCGCAAACCGGACTTCTTTACTTCTTCAATTATATCTTTCGGCTGTAAGCCAAAAGCCTTTGGGAGATTACTGTATCCGCCGACTTTCTTATATTCATTTAAGTCGGTTGAATTCGGATTTTC
>CAZBSJ010000036.1:0-5150 GCA_964494165.1 uncultured Nitrospiraceae bacterium | reverse complement strand
TGATTTATCTGTCACATTCCCCGAGCACTATATCGATTGTCCCTATATTCGCGATAACGTCAGCTATCAGCCCACCCTCGCATAGCCTTGGAAGAACCGAAGCATGCACAAAAGAAGGAGCCCTCACTCTCATCCTGTAAGGCTTGCCTGTTCCGTCGCTAATAAAATAAAATCCTAGTTCGCCCTTGGGAACTTCTGTCCCCATATATAATTCCCCTTCAGGCACAGCAGGCCCTTTGGTTATCAGCACAAAATGATGTATCAGGCGCTCCATGTCTTTAAGCACCATGTCTTTTGCAGGGAGAGTAAATTTGGGCTCATCCGCCATCACAGGGCCAGAAGGAAGCTTCTCAATGCATTGTTTTATAATCCTGTTTGCCTGACGCATCTCTTCCATCCTTACAAGATACCTGTCATAACAATCGCCATTCTTGCCTACAGGCACGTCAAACTCGACCTTATCATACGCATCATAAGGGGCATGTTTTCTTACATCATAGGATACGCCGGACCCCCTTAAGGTCCCTCCTGTAAGTCCCCAGTTCACCGCTTCTTCAGCAGAAATCACGCCTATCCCTACGGTTCTTTCCTTCCATACTCTGTTCTCTGTGACCAGAGTCTCATAATCATCCATCTTAGACGGAAAATCCAGCACAAATTCATAGAGCTTATCAAGAAATTCCTGAGAGATGTCATTCCGGACACCGCCTACTCTCGGATAGCTCACTGTCAGTCTTGCACCGCAGAGCATCTCAAAAAGGTCCAGTATCTGTTCCCTTTCACGAAAGGCGTAAAGAAAAGGCGTTGTTGCGCCAAGATCAAGCACATGGGTTCCGAGCCAGATTATATGGCTGGATATCCTTCCCATTTCAGCAACTATAGTCCTTATAAATTTGGCCCTTATCGGTGCTTCGATGCCGAAAAGTTTTTCTACGGCATTTACATAGCCGACATTGTTATTCATTGAGGATATGTAATCGAGGCGGTCAGTTAACGGAAGGGCAGCAAAATAAGTCCTGTCTTCCCCAAGCTTCTCAACCCCCCTGTGAAGGTAACCTACATAAGGCGTGCATTTTACGACAGTCTCTCCGTCAAGTTTAAGCACCAGCCTCAATACGCCATGCGTGGCCGGATGCTGAGGCCCCATGCTTACTGTCAGTTCTTTGGTCTCAAATGGTTTTTCTATATCTTGCATAATTTTTTATCAGTGTCAGCCTTCAGTGTCAGTTACTGACACTAATCACTGTCACTATTCACTGTTTTTTCATTTATTCCAATCAAACTGTTTGAACCTTCTTGCCCTGTCCTGCACCTCAATAAAGCCCGGCCATTCTTTTGCAGGGCCTTTAACAGGATAGTCTTTTCTCAAAGGATATCCTTCCCAGTCCTCCGGCATTAAAATCCTTCTCAGGTCAGGATGACCCTCAAATATAATGCCGTACATGTCATAACATTCCCTTTCATGCCAGTCAGCGCCTTTCCATACAGAAGTCACACTCATAATCCTGCAGTTATCCTCAGGCACTAATGCCTTTAGCCTTATCCCTTTACGGGATTTAATAGAATAGAGATGATATACGACCTCAAACCGCGGAGTCCTTTTGCCAAGATAATCAACACCGCAGAGATCCTGCAGATAATCAAAACTCAAACCGGGTTCTCTCTGAAGAAATCTGGCTATTGAAAGGATGTTATTTTTTTTGATGGCAACAGAGGTCTGGCCTCTGAATTCTGAGACAGATATTATATCGTCTGTAAATTCTTCCCTTATTACCTGAAGCGGCTCCATCTGAAATGCTCCTTCTTTATTTTCTCCTGAAGCTTTATTATTCCCTCGAGCAATGCCTCGGGTCTCGGCGGACATCCGGGAATGTAAACGTCAACAGGGAGGAAACTGTCGCATCCCTGCACAGTGCTGTATGTATTGAATATGCCGCCGCTGTTTGCGCAGCTTCCCATTGATAAGACATATCTGGGCTCCGGCATCTGGTCATAAACTCTTCTTACTATCTGAGACATCTTCTTCGTGACTGTGCCCGCGACTATCATAAAATCAGCCTGTCTTGGCGAGCCCCTGAAGATAACTCCCATCCTGTCCAGATCATAGTGTGACGATCCCGTCGTCATCATTTCAATGGCGCATCAGGCGAGTCCGAATGTCACGGGCCACAACGACGAACTTCTTCCCCAGTTTATCAGCTTGTCGATTGAGGTGATTATGATATTTGGCGCTAGTATCTTTGTGCCTTTTTCAACCTCAACCATCGACCGGGAAAATGCGGAGGTTATCAATCCCATTTAAACGCCTCCTTTCTCCATGCATATATGTATCCCACAAGGAGTATTGCTATGAAAATAGTCATCTCGATTAATGCATACAATCCGATTTCGTCAAATACAATTGCCCAGGGATAAAGAAATATAGCCTCAACATCAAACACCACAAACAGCATTGCGATTATGTAGAACTTTACTGAGAATCTCTGTCGCGGCTCTCCTATAGGCGGGTTGCCGGATTCATAGGGCATGAGTTTTTCGGAATAGGGTCTTTTTAATCTTAATATCTCGCCTATTAAGAGAGCACCAAGCCCGAAGGCAGTGGCAACCATCAAAAAGACAAGGATCGGCAAATAATCTGATGGCAAATAAGTTCCTGGCATAAATTATTATTTAAGATTTCTTTAAGAATTTAAAATCTTAATAAAATAATTTACGCAGTTTATGTTTGTCAAGGAAAAAGTGTCAAGTTGCAGATTTAGGGAGGCATAAATTTATTTCTTTTTTGTTTGAACAATCTTAACAACTCTTCGTAGTCTTTTTCTGTCTTTTTCATATCTGAATTGCGGCTTGAGTTTAAATATCATTTCCCTCAAAAACTGCATTGCCTCCACCCTCTCATCCGGAGACATTGAAAAGTAATAATCAAGATCAAAACGGCCGGCTGATTTGAAGGAATCTGATTTTTTTATCCAGATTTTTTTGCATTTTGCAGCCTTGTTCATGCTAAAAGTATATCACAAACACAAAAATCACTATGTGGAATTTTTGTTTTTAGTTTTCTCATTAAGCAGAAAATTATCGAGGTTCAACCTCGATAATTTTCACCTCGATAATTTTCAAAACTGTAAAAATAAAAAGAGGCGCTAAATTATCAGCGCCCCTTTATTTTGAAACAAAACTTTAAACTAACAACCAGTTGTATCTGAAGTAATGGTTGGTGGGGTATTAACACTACCTGGCTGAGTATAAGTTACAGAACAAGTTGCAGGTGTTGGTGCACCGACTTTTTCGAATCTTCCGTTAGCAGCAACAAACGTATAGCCTGAAAAGTCCATCATGGCATTGTCAATTTCATCGGTTTCCGGATAGCCATAGCATACAACTACAGTTGATCCCTCAATGACTACATTCTGAGTACCATCACAAAGGGTTGTATCTCCTTCAATAATAGCTTGGGCTTTTACAATAGAAGCAGTGGAACGCACTGCGCCCAACATGCCATTAACAGTGGCTATACGTGCATCTGTTTGTAAAGCAGCATACCTCGGTATAGCAACAGCGGCCAAGATTCCGAGAATAACGATTATCATGACAAGCTCGATAAGTGTAAAACCTCCTTTACCTCTTAACATCTTTCCTTTCCTCCTTTCATTAATTTTAATTACCAACATTTTATTACTTTTAAAGGGTCACTACAACCCTTTGCCTTAACCTCCAGCATTTATAGCAAAGTTTATGCCCAAAAAATAATCATTTAAAATCAATGCATTAATGAAATTAAAGAATAATTTGGGCAATATTTTACCCAAAATGTTACCTGTTGCTTTTCACCCTACAACTTTAAGCCAATCTTCTTAAGATATTTTCTACCTTCAAACAAAAGCTCTTTAGCCTCTTTTAAGGCAGTCTCGGCTGTCTCCCTGTCTATAAAAGAAAACACCTCATAGTCTCCGCTTTCCCTATCATCCTTAAGATTGGCCAGATTCTTACCCAAGTTTCTGCTGAACCTCCCTGTCTTTACAAAGAGAAGCCCAAAGAGTGTTACAACTCCCTTATGCGTATCTGCCTTCTGCCCTTCTGTTAAAAGTAGTGCTTGTGCAACATGATAGGCAGAATAGTATGCCCTCGACACAGCATCTTCATAGTCTTTGGACCTTAAGAGTTTTTTGGCGACATTGAGCTTTTTCTCAGCTTTTTTAAAATATCCTTTTATGAGTTCCTCAGTTGTTTTTTCCAAGTCTTATACCCTCCGATAAAACATTAGCCATGAATGGTGTGGGGATGGATTTTAATCGATTAAATTCCGAGACCGAAAAAACTTTTAGAGATATAAGCCTGCCTGTATCTAAAAGTATTGATAGCACTGCATCATAAAGCTTGCCAATAATTCTTCTATCTTTTTTTTCAAGTACAATTAAAATGTCATAATCTGAATTTGGTTTCCAGTCATTCCTGCATCTCGAACCGAAGAGATATACTTCATTTATATTTTTAGCAAGTGGAGCTATCTGCTTTAAAAACTTTTTAACAATCCTATCTGTTGCGATTTTCATATCTTACCATCGCCTTACAAATTATACCACAGCAGTACTTTACAAACTAACTAAAAAAACCTCAGAACATTTCTGCCACTGACTTTTGCGCTATCTCAGAATCCCAGTAAGCATATATCTTGGGACAGTCCCCTATTTGATCAAGAATATAGGGGCTTCCAAAGGAAATAAATATATTGGATATCCCTTCAAGTTTTTTTCGAGATTCGCTAAGCCACACGCTTACCCCGCCCTTCCATGCCCTTATCTTTGAAAAAACAGCCACTATGACATCCCTGTCTTTATAAAGGCTGTTAAGCCTGATGTCATCCCCTGTCCTAAAAATCAGATGTTTTAATGAACTGTGCCTGCGCTTAAGCTCTTTAAGCAAAATCCTGCCACTATCATCTGCAATATCATCGTTTAGTATAATCAGCAATGGTTTTCTTTTGATGCGAATATTACCTGAAACACTAATCGCTTTTCTTGCCATCTCCTCTGATTTTTTTTTGTGCGGCTTAAATAACGGCTTAATTTTTGCAGGCAAAGGAATAAGTCCTTCACGAAACTTATTCAGACGATAAGGATTTGCCATTGTTTTTTTTGCTGAAAGATAAT
>CAZBSJ010000035.1:10385-11507 GCA_964494165.1 uncultured Nitrospiraceae bacterium | reverse complement strand
CTCTCTCAGCTGTTTTGTCTCAACATTTGAAGGAGCGCCGGACATCAAACACACTGCTTTTTGAGTCTTCGGGAAAGCTATTACATCTCTGATGGATGTTACGCCGGCCATTATCATCACAAGCCTGTCAAGGCCGAGCGCTATTCCGCCGTGCGGGGGCGCGCCGAACTGAAGCGCATCGAGGAGGAACCCGAATTTCATCCTTGCATCTTCCTCAGAGATATTCAATACCTCAAACATCCTTTTCTGCACTTCCTGATTATGAATACGGATGCTGCCGCCGCCTATCTCATAGCCGTTAAGAACGATGTCATAAGCCTTTGCCCGCAAAGAAGTTAGAAGTTCAAAGTTAGAAGTTGAAAGTTTGGATTCAGAAAGATTAACAAAAGACAGTTTCTCTATATCTTCATTCATCGGCGAGGTGAATGGATGGTGCATTGCCTGGAATCTCTGCTCTTCATCGTCCCATTCGAGTAACGGGAAATCCAGTATCCAGGCGAATTTATATCCCGGGTTTATCAGATTAAGCCTTTCTCCAAGCGCAAGCCTCATCCTGCTCAGCACATCATATGTAACTTTCGGCTTGTCAGCTACAAAGAGCATCATATCGCCTTCTTCTGCGCCGAGCCTTTCTGCCATCTGTTTTAAAACATCTTCAGGGAAGAACTTTGCTATGGGTGAATCAAAGCCGTTCTTAATCTTTATCCATGCAAGGCCTTTTGCGCCGAATGACTGCGCTTCAGCAGTAAGCATGTCAATCTCTTTTCTTGAAAGCCCTGCCATTCCCTTTCCATTAATCGCCTTAACCATTCCTTTATTCTGGAGCGCGTCGAGGAATACCTTGAATGTCCCTTTCCCTGCGAGGTCTGCCATGTCTTTTAGTTCAAGCCCGAATCTCAGGTCAGGCTTGTCATTGCCGAACCTCTCCATTGATTCATGATATCCAAGCCTTTGGAACGGGGTTTCGATATCAATGTTTAAGACAGCCTTGAATAGCTTTTTCATTAAGCCTTCCATGAGCAGGAGTATATCTTCCCTGTCAATGAATGACATCTCCAGATCCACCTGAGTAAATTCAGGCTGGCGGTCTGCGCGAAGGTCTTCGTCTCTGAAGCATTTTAC
>CAZBSJ010000035.1:5895-10285 GCA_964494165.1 uncultured Nitrospiraceae bacterium | reverse complement strand
AGATATCTGTGCTTTAACCTTAATGCCTCGCTCGCATCTCCAGCCTCTTCCATGCTGTAGGGCAGAGGCGATGCCTCATTTAACACGTCAAGCTTTTGCACATACATCTCGACCATCCCGGTAGGAAGAGATGCGTTTTCAGTTCCTGCAGGCCTTTTCCGTATCTCTCCTGTAACAGAGATTACGTATTCTGCTCTGAGGTCATGAGCCCTTGTATGGGCGTCGCCGGCAATATCAGGACTGAAAACAACCTGGCATAATCCGCTCCTGTCACGCAGATCTATAAAGATAAGCCCGCCATGATCTCTTCTCCTGAAAACCCAGCCAGCGATGCTGATGTTTTTCCCAATGTCTGTCTCGTTGATTTCTCCGCAGTGCTTATCCCGAATCATCATTCCTCCAGATAGTTTTCTTCGATCTTCCGTATTTCTTCAGCAGTCAAGTTTCTTATCTCTCCGGGCTCAAGTCTCCCAATATCAATTCCGTCAATCCTGACCCGTTTCAGTTTTAAGACAGGATGGCCGACCTTATCCATCATTCTCCTTATCTGTCTTTTCCTTCCTTCGTATATGGTAATCTCTATCCATGAATTTTCTTCAGCTTTTTTTAGCTTCTTGACCTTAGACGGCAGGGTAATCCCATCCTGAAGTCTTACTCCCTTTCTTAATTTCTCTATCTTATCGTCCTCGAGAAACCCTTTTATTTTAACATGATAGGTCTTCGGAATCTTTTTGGACGGGTGCAAAATTGCATGGGCAAAATCCCCGTCATTTGTTAAAAGAAGCAGACCTTCAGAATCATAATCAAGCCTTCCAACAGGGAAGACCCTGTATTTTATATTCTTGAGAAAATCTTTTACAGTAGGCCTTTCCTCTGATTCCGAGAGGGTTGTTATTACACCCTTAGGCTTGTTCATCATAAGATAGACCTTTGGTTCCGGTTTGGTAAGAAGTTTTCCATCGAGTTTGATATGGTCTTTAGCCGGGTTTGCCTTCATTCCAAGCGTGGCAACCTGTCCGTTGACGGTTACCCTGCCTTCGAGGATTATCTCCTCTGCCGCTCGTCTTGAGGCAATGCCCATTTTAGCCAGTATCTTTTGGAGGCGTTCTTCCATAGTCTATGATGATAACACATAGGCGAAGAAGATTCCGAGCAGAAGGTTCACTGGGAAAATGTTAAGCAATCGCTGCGAGACCAATATAGGATGTTAGGCACTTATCTGTAAATGTGTAATTAACTTTTGTCAGACTGTTGAAGACTCTTCTTTTTGCTCTGCTGTTGATCCGGAATCAGGACCCTGCTGTTGGCTTTTATTAAAACGTTTTTGTCTCTTTTCTTCCTGTTTTTTCTGGCGCATCAATTCCTTTTTCCTTTTGTCGCTTTTATATGCGCCTCCACGCTTTTCCAATAGGGCCTCCTTGTTATTTATTCAAAAAAAATAGATATCCAGCTATAAAAATCAGTAAGGGAATGTCATAAGCTAGCAGCTATGTTGTGTTTTTTCTGTGGCACGATGCTCTGTCCACTCCCAGATGAGTATCGTATTTGTCCTGTTAAAAAGTCAAGAAGCAGAGCAGTGTAATTTTATTTAATATTATAATGTTATGGTAGACTTTAAAAGCAGGATCCATGCGATGGAGGCATATGAAATTTCTAAGGCTCACAGAATATTTTGAGAGGCTTGAGGCGACCACCAAACGCCTCGAGATGTTTGATATCCTTGCAGAACTGTTCAATGAGGCAAGTTCAGGAGATATAGACAAGATTATATATCTGAGCCAGGGACAACTGCTTCCTCCGTTTCACGGGCTTGAGATAGGAATGTCAGAGAAGCTCCTAATCCGTGCAATATCAGATGCTACAAACACGCCTACAAAAAAAGTCGAGGATTCATTCAAAAAGAACGGAGACCTTGGAAAGACTGCCGAAGACCTGATTAAGGGAAAGGGAGAAAGTCTTACGGTAAAAAAAGTCTATGAAGAGCTTACAGATATTGCAAGGACATCAGGTTTAGGCAGTGTAGAAAAAAAGATAGGACTGCTGAGCAGTTTAATAAGAGGGGTTTCTTCCAAGGAAGCGAAATATATATCGAGATTCGTTATAGGAAGGCTAAGGCTTGGCATAGGCGACCCTACTGTTATGGAAGCCCTTGCACTAGCTCAGGGCGACAGAGGGCTGCGGCCAGAGCTTGAAAGGGCATACAATCTATGCTCAGACCTTGGCCTTGTTGCAAAGACCCTGCTGGAAAAAGGGATAGAAGGGGTCAATAAATTTCATGTGATGGTCGGATATCCGATAAGGATGGCCTTATGCGAAAGGCTTCCGTCGTCTGAGGATATCATCGTGAAAATGGGGAAGGCTGCAATAGAGGCCAAGTATGACGGATTCAGGGTGCAGATACATAAGGATAAGAATCACATTGAGATGTTCTCAAGAAACCTTGAAAGGACAACTCATATGTTCCCTGAGATTAAGGATGCGGTGCGAAGCCATATAAATGCTGACACTGCGATAATCGAGGGTGAGGCGCTTGCATATAATGAATCAACAGGCGAGCTTTTTCCATTCCAGGTGACTATCCAGAGAAAAAGAAAACATGGCATTGAAGCCCTTGCAAAGGAATATCCTCTAAGATATTTTGCATTTGATCTGCTTTATGTCGACGGGGAGGATTATACGCCTAAACCTTTTAAGGAAAGAAGAGAAAGACTCAAGAAGATCATAAAGAAGAATTCTGTGATAGAACCCTCGGAATTATTTATTACAGACAAGCATGAGGAGATAGCAAAATACTTTGAGGATGCTGTTGAGAGGGGGCTTGAAGGCGTTGTTGCAAAAAGACTGGATGCGCCTTATTCAGCAGGGAGCAGGAACTTCAACTGGATAAAGCTAAAGAGAAGCTATAAGGGAGAGCTTGCTGACACAATAGATGTATGCATCGTAGGCTATTTCAGGGGCAAGGGCGCAAGGGTAAAATTCGGAGTGGGGGCATTGCTTGGCGCGGTGTACGATCCAAAATCAGATACATTCAAGACCGTAACCAAGATAGGCTCCGGCTTTAAGGAAGAGGAGTTTATGGAGCTAAAAAGGATTCTTGATGAAATATCAATGTCTCATAAGCATCCTCGGGTTGATTCTGTGATGGAGGCTGATGTTTGGGTTGAGCCAAGATATGTGGTGACTGTTACGGCAGATGAGATCACGCGCTCTCCCTCGCATACTGCAGGCCGTGATAAGGATGGCATCGGATACGCGCTAAGGTTTCCGAGGGCAGTAGGTTTTCTGAGGGAGGACAAGAACCCCGAAGATGCAAACACCGTCAAAGAGATAACAAAGATGTTCGAGCAGCAGGCAAAGGTCAAGATTAGCTGAAGGCCATAGTAAAAATTTTTCCGGAATATTTTTATGCCAACAAATCTTCCGCCAGAATATTTTGAGGCTGAGAGAAAATTCAAACAGGCTGCAAGTCCGCGTGAAAAAGTTGAAGCCCTTGAAGAATTAATCTCAACAATCCCGAAGCATAAAGGAACGGACAAGCTAAGGGCAGACTTAAGGAAGAAGCTCTCACAGCTAAGGGAAGATGCCGCCAAAAAGAAGAAGTCAGGCAAGGGCGATCTTTTCAATGTGGAAAGGCAGGGCGCTGCGCAGATCGTGCTTGCGGGGTTTGCGAATTCAGGCAAGTCCTCAATATTAAAAACACTGACCAATGCCAACCCTGTAATAGCTGATTATCCCATGTCAACTGTCACGCCTTTATCAGGGATGATGAGTTTCGAAGACATCCAGTTTCAGCTCGTTGATCTTCCACCTCTGGGAAATGAATCAACAGACGGGTGGGTGTCCGGAATCCTGAGGACCGCAGACATGCTGATGCTCATTATTGACCTGTCCGAAGATCCAGATACACAGGCAGAGATGCTGTTAGAGCAGTTATCCGAATGGAAGATAGCACTCGTTAAAAAATCAGAGGATAAAAAAGATACGGAGAGTTCAAAGACAAGGCCTGTAATTTTAGCAGCCAATAAATCAGACATGCCAGATGCAAAGCAGGGATGGGAAACCCTGAGGAAAAAATATGAGCATGCTTATCCAATGATAGCAGTCTCGGCAGTGAATAAAGACGGCATGGAAGAATTAAGGACAGCGGTTTTTGAGAATTCTCAGATCATCAGGGTGTATTCAAAGGAGCCTGGCAAGGGGCCTGATATGAATGTGCCTTTTGTCATGTCTGTTGGGGCCACGGTCATAGACCTTGCAAGGATGATTCATAAGGATTTTGGCGAGAACCTCAAATACGCCTGCATATGGGGCTCTGCAAGATTCGACGGCCAGCGTGTGCAGAGGGACCATGTGCTGCATGACAGGGATATTGTTGAACTGCATATAAAAT
>CAZBSJ010000035.1:0-5795 GCA_964494165.1 uncultured Nitrospiraceae bacterium | reverse complement strand
TCCGCCGAGGCGGATCACAACATCTGCATTTTCTCGGTTATATTGTTTGGTGTTTTTTAATTTATGAAGGACACTATGCCCTTCATCGAATATTCATTCCAGATGGAAAGCAAACTCTAAAATCTAAAGAGCCATACAAAACTTTTTTTCCTGGCGGTATTACATACTTTCTATTTCACTTCCCGCCGGTTTTGTATGGCTCCTGATATATTCCTTCCCTGGATTTAGGGATCCCAAAGTTTTTTTCTAAGTGGGTGCTTCGGCAGATGCTTCAGGCTTCCTCAATTTCTGAGGCATGCACACCACATCTGACACCTGCTCCCTGATCCATTTACTTGGTACTCTGGTTTTACCTGATCCAGGGAAACTTAAATCTGTTTCTTCTTGTCTTTATGTTAACTCCGGATAAGTGAGTCGTCAAGGATAATCGACATTTAATTTTCAAATGATAACAATAAGGTCTTTTAGTTTCATCATTGCAGAATTGCGATAATAAGATTCTGATTATTCTGCGTATTTCATAAGCCTTTGCAGGAATTCAATATGCAGCTGTTCTGAAGGGACTATTTTGAATTCTATCCAGTTCAGCTCTTTTATTTTTGAGTCGACCTTAAGGCTTGTTGACGCAAAGTATTTGCTGAATTCTTTTTCGAGCTTTGGCTCAGCCTCATATAAAGCGCTAAGTATAAGCCTTGACATGTCTTCAAGCTGTAAGACAGGTTCTCTCCCAATATCGCTTATAGGCGTCCTCGTGCTCACAATAATCAGGCTGATGTGTTTTCTGATGTCAGGATTGCTGAGCGCAGATAAAAACAGGCTTGATATTTTTTGTATTGTCTGTGTCCTTAGTCCGTTCGGGCCGCTGAACAGAAGCGACTGCTCCACAAGAATAGAATTGGATTTAAATCTAATCCCTTCAACAACAGCTGAGCCGAATTCTTTGGCAATAAGATTATTTATGTTCTGGCCGAATCTCAGCCTTGGCTCAGAAATGGCAAGCGCAGGCTCCAGGAATCGCTGGATCCTGACGCTCCGGTAATATAGCAGAGCGCTAAGGAGCAACAGGCCGATCAGTGTAAACACTAAAATTGGGCCGGGCGGCAGTATAAATTTTTTTATGTTTTCAATTTTCATCTGTGCAGTGTCTCATCCAGAAGGTTAAGATTTTTTATGGCGTCAGCAAAATCACTCTCATTAATTGTTGTAGGATGGTGTATGGCTTTGTTCCTTATCCGCAGGAGTTTCTGGAATATCCCTTTTCTGTACTGGGTCAGATGGCGCGACTTCTCAAGTTCTTTCATGCAGTCAGAAAGCACAGGGAAAGAGTGCCCGAGCAAAGCATTAGTGAATATTTTCAGCTGGTTTTCGATATAGTGTCCTAACAGCAGGGACGCTACGACAGTCTCCCCTTTCCTGTAATATCCGAGCGCATGCTCCGGAGTTATGTTTTCCTGAAGAATGTGTATGTTTTCGCCTGATTCAGTTTCTTCAGGCGCAAGGTTCTGTATCTTCTGGTAGACCTCCATGCATTTGTCGATCATGTTTTTCTCAAGATAGGATTCTGCAAGAAGAAAGAGCTCGCGTATCTTATCAGAGCTGTCTTTCTTTTTTATGGCAAAGGAATGCGCCCGCTTTAAGGCTTCTGTCTTGTCGTCTTTTTTGTCGAGCACGTCAAAGTGCCTTGACCAGCGCTTGCCTTTCAGTACATTGTCTTTTGTAAAGCGGAACAGCTGTTCCAGCACCTCGCTTTTGTTCAATTTGCCGCTGATAACGATTATGTTCAGGGTGGGATAGTTCTCGAATAACTCAGGCAATGTCTCTATCCCCTCATTCATCCTGTCAAATTCGATATCAAGCGTCATCAGATCAAATGTGCGTGTTGTCAGGAGCTGGTGCGCCTGCCTTACGCTTACAGCCTCGTAGAATTTTATTTCCGGCTCTGCTGATTTAAGCGCCTTTTTTATCTCCAGCTTCAGGAGCTCTCTGTCCTCAAAATCATCGTCGACAATTATTACGTTAAACATTTATTTCCTCTTCGACAAACGGGAGATTAATGATTATCTCTGTCCCCCTGCCGGGGGCAGTGTATTCCTTGCCCACTCTTATCTTGCCGGCATGAAGCCCCACAACATACTTTGCAAAGTATAGCCCCTGTCCCCATCCTTCCTGCGAGCTTTTTCGTTTATAAAAGCACTGGTCTGCCTCAATCTCATTCATGCCTATGCCTTCATCCTTGAATGATAAGGATACATACAGCCTTTTGCCGTCCATGTCCGTCGAACATGAAAGATGAATTATTGCACGGGGTTGTTCAGGCTTTTTATACTTTATGGAATTATCAATCAGATTTTCGAAGACTGTTTTAAGAAGAGGTTCAGATGCGAATATGGAGGGCGCAGTTAATGTATCAGCGGTCTCAAAAGCGGTAACAGCAAGGTCACTGTATTGCTCAGAAAGCTTTGACAGCATTTCCCTCAGGTTAATGCGCTTAAAGTCAATTAATCCTGCCTCTCTTTCATCCGATATTTTTTTGAATATCTCTATGTCAGCAAAGAGCTTGTTGAAATTATCGTCAATCCTTACAATCGCGTCTTCTGGCAGGCCGGGCATCAGATCTATCCTTCGCTTTATCCTTCCCAGATTGTTCTTGAATTCATGGCCTATGGTAGCAGATATGTAGCGTATGAATTCATTCCGCCTTGCAATCTCCTGATTTTTGAGGATGAGAAGTTGGTTCTCGCGCGACCTCCTCTGTCTTTGCTGATAGACGAGTGTCAGATAAACGCAGAACAGGCTGAAAGAGCCTATCAGTGTCACAAAAGAATAATGCGTTATGCGGTTTGATCTATCAAGCTGATTTTGAAGGATGGCTATTCTATCCTCAACAGTGGCTTCTATCGGCGGTTCTACTGGCGCGATCCATGGCGTAAGTATGGGGCGCAAGCCTTTGAAAGGCTGGATATATTTGTCGAGATATACCATGATGAGCAGGCCCCATATGAATATCATTACAGCAAGCATTGCGACGTATCGAATGACATTAAAGATGCTTTTGAAAGATAGGGCCATGTTTAATTTTACCCTATTTTGCTTGTTGATTTCACAAAAGAGCAAAGGGGTTTTGAAGACTTTAAGACGGCTGATGCTGACATCACTCCAAAATTTATTTAACTCGATAGATTTATTGTAAATATATTATTGGCCAATTTGATTAAATATTCGTGCAGCCGTAAATGTTAGGTAAATCAAGGTATCGAAAAATAAATTTTTCCGCAATATCAGCACCAGCCCAATGCTGTTTTGAGGGATCAGCAAAATGGGCGTATTGATTTATTTACAAACCCCAAACATTGATTTTACAGGGAAAATCTTTAGTAAACAGGCAGTTACAAAAAAGCAACTTTTTTCTTGACTTGCACAATATATTGTGGTTAAATTACTGCAAATTTAGGCAGTAGCACAAATTGTTGAATAGGGGAAAGGGTGCTTAGGTAGAGGGTGTTGGTCAAAGGGTTAAGTTATAGTCTGGCTGCTTTTAAGTCGTATATCTTCACAGGCATTTGCTTTTCAGGAATCAGAAGATCTTATAATCATAATTTTTCTATTGCCGGGAAAAACACATCATTATTAATAAATTTAAATCTTAGATAGGGAGGTTTTATGAAGGCAACGAATGCCATGAGTCTTACTCCAAATGCACTAAAGGTGCTAGAGAAAAGGTATCTTAAAAAGAACGAAGAGGGGGCGATTGTCGAGACACCGCATGAGCTCTTTAAGAGAGTGGCGAAGAGCGTGGCCTCTGCTGACCTGCGCTACGGCAAATCAGACCTTGAGACAGACGCTTTAGCAGAGTCTTTTTATGAGATGATAACCTCTTTGTATTTCCTCCCTAACAGCCCGACGCTGATGAATGCAGGAAGAAGACTGGGGCAGCTCTCAGCATGTTTTGTGCTTCCTGTGGATGATTCAATGGAATCAATATTCGATGCAGTAAAGAATGCGGCAATAATACATAAGTCAGGCGGGGGCACAGGATTCAGCTTTTCAAGGCTCAGGCCAAACGGCGATGTCGTAGGCTCTACAAAGGGGATATCATCAGGCCCGGTTTCATTCATGACAGTATTTGATACGGCAACAGAAGCAGTAAAGCAGGGAGGCACGAGAAGGGGCGCAAATATGGGGCTTTTGAGGATCGACCATCCTGACATACTCCACTTCGTCAAATGCAAGGATGAGAACACAAGGCTTAATAATTTCAACATATCAGTCGGCCTTACAGAAGAATTCATGAATGCGCTCGAGGAAGACAGGCATTATGAGCTTTTAAATCCTAGGACAAAGAAGGTAGTGCAGAGCCTTAGGGCAAGGGAGGTATTTGAGCTGATAGTAAACCATGCATGGAAGAATGGGGAGCCTGGCATTGTCTTCCTGGACAGGGTAAATGCCTCGAACCCGACTCCCAAAATCGGAGAAATAGAATCCACGAACCCATGCGGGGAACAGCCGCTGCTTCCCTACGAATCATGCAATCTGGGTTCGATTAACCTTGCAAAGATGGTAAAAGAGGTCAAGAGCCCGGGGTTTGGAGGCCGTTTGTATGATGTTGACTGGGATGGCCTAAGGGATATCACCTGGAAGGCTGTGCACTTCCTTGATAATGTCATAGACGTAAACAGATATCCCCTGCAGAAGATAGAGGAGACGACAAAGGCTAACAGAAAGATCGGTCTTGGGATAATGGGATGGGCAGATATGCTCATACAGATGAACATTCCATATAATTCTGACAAGGCGATCAGTCTTGCTGAAGATGTCATGGGCTTTATCCAGTCAGAAGCCAAAAAGGCAAGCACAGCCCTGGCAGAAGAGCGCGGCGTATTCCCTAATCACAGCGAAAGCATCTTTGAAGGCAAGGCAAAGGCAAGGAATGCGACTGTTACAACCATTGCTCCAACAGGAACGCTTTCGATAATCGCAGGCTGTTCATCAGGCATAGAGCCTTTGTTTGCTGTCTCATATGTAAGGACAGTTATGGAAGGCACAAAACTTATAGAGGTCAATCCCCATTTCGAGATGGTCGCAAGAGAGCGCGGATTCTGGAACAGGGAGCTTATGGAAAAGATAGCAGAGAAGGGGAGCATTAAGGAATTTAAAGAGATACCTGATGATGTTAAGGCTGTCTTTGTCACGGCACATGACATAACACCCATGGAGCACATAGTAATGCAGGCATCATTCCAGAAATATATTGACAATGCAGTCTCAAAGACAGTGAACTTTGCGCATGAAGCAACACCGCAGGATGTTGAAGAGGTATACCTGCTTGCATATAAGCTCGGGTGCAAAGGGGTCACTGTTTACAGGGACGGCTCGCGCGAAGAACAGGTGCTCTCAACAGGCAGCACCTCTGCCAGCAGACAGGCATCAGACGGCGCTTATGTTGAAAAAAGGTCAAAGATAATACCAAGGAAAAGGCCTGAGGTCATCAATGGCTCAACAAGGCTTATGAAGACAGGTTGCGGGCATTTATATATCACTATCAATGAAGACGAAAAAGGACAGTTGTTCGAAGTCTTCACTCATATGGGCAAGGCAGGCGGATGCGCTGCAAGCCAGTCAGAGGCTATAGGAAGGCTTGTGTCGCTTGCGTTCCGTGCGAACATAGAGTCAGAAGAGATAATAAACCAGCTTAAAGGCATATCATGCCATCAGCCTTCATGGGTTGACGGCGGCAAGATACTTTCATGCTCTGATGCAATGGCAAGGGCTATTGAGAGATACAATACCAAGGGAGA
>CAZBSJ010000034.1:9580-11667 GCA_964494165.1 uncultured Nitrospiraceae bacterium | reverse complement strand
TAACCCCAGTCATCCCTATATTACAGTTTTTAGTTTTTACCAATAAAAAAAGGCGTATGAACCGCCTTTAACTTAGCAAGCTAATTTAATTGTCTTAATCTCTCAAAAATTTTTAATAAAGCACTACAATTTCCAGAACCGTCATCTTCCCCCATAATTCCTCCGACCCACTTTGGAGAATAATTTATACCAACATGACGATGAAAACTCTTCTCCGATAGCTTAATCTTTTCCTGCAAGATCAAAAACAGGAATTTTAATGGTCTTTAGAGGTTTAACCCTCTTTTTAGCGAAATGCAGAATTTCATCAGTAATTTCAGGTGAATAAGTCCTTTCTCCACATCTCTTACAGACCTCTGCAGGAACATGTTCTACCAGAAAATACTTGTCATCTTCATCATAGATAAAAGTAACCTGTTCTTTCTTGGTGTTACCGCCACAAAAAACACACTTTTCCATTCACTACCTCCTTATCCTACAATCCACCCATTCAGACGGCTCAGGCTCATATGCTGTAATAACAACAACCTTTGGGGGTAATGATACCTGGATATGCAGGTTCCTTCCTTTTTTTGTCTTTCCATAAACGAGACAACTGGAAGAATATTTATCTTCCGGATACTCTTCAATAACCTCACCGCTTATTATTGCCTCCTCAACTTCAAAACGCCCTATAGACCGTTTGATCATCCTTTTTACTGCGTGTTCAGAAAAACGATATTCACCTGCTTGTATTTTATCACGAATTGATTTTAGAGACATTTCAATCTTTTTTATGCCCGGGTCCTGAAAATGTTCCCCCAGTCCCCCTTTAGAGAATCATTTATACCAAACAACAATCAAACATGTAAAGGAAAAAATTTGCCTTAGCTGCTACGGGGCAAAATTATCCATTAGAAAACGTAGCAATCATCATGCCAGGTTTTCATTTCTTGTTTTTCAAGGATTTTTATAAAAAACAGGGAATGCGCTGACTTTTGTCTAATTTCTTAGACTGAATTTCTAAGAAATTAGACTTTCACTGCCATGAAATCAGATAATGCCGCGGAGTCTTAAACCTACAAGGTAATAATTAAATCCTGCGGAAGTGCCTCCTGCATAATCACCGCCCTCTGCATTGAACTCCAGATAAATCCTGTTATGGAGCCTCAGGCCAAGGGTTCCGTAACCGCCTGCAAAAAACTCATCTGTCTTTTCATCATACCGCTTGAACGACTGATGGCCTGCAAAAGGCTCGAGGTACACATACCATTTACCTTTTTCAAAATAAAAAGGTACAAATATCTGGTGCGAAAAGAAATTATCAGGATCAAAATAACCGCTCATGCTCTGGCGGCTGAAATCAGAATACCTGAACCTGTAGCCTACTGATATATTCGGATTGCCGAAAACAAGGGTATACCTTGGCGCTATCTGGACATTATGGGAGAAGTTGCTGTCAGAATAATCCTTATAGTCATAACCTGCATAAAAGATCAACCTGTCGGTAAGATTTTGCGATAAATAAAGACCAGCATTAGTTGCCCTTATCCTGTTTTCAATAAGTTCTGCCGTGTCTGTTAAGATATCGCTGGAAAGATTTACGCCTATTATCCCCCGAAACGCATTCATGTCAGCGCCTAAGAGCCACCTGCCCAGATTAGTTGCTGAGCCGTTCTCAAGTTGCGTTAGACCTATTCCACCCTTAATGCGGAAAAGACCTGATAACATGGGTTTTACGTTCAAGAAAATTTCGTCTGCCCGTGCGTCTCTGGAATTGCCTGTGGCATGAGTGTGCCGGTAACTGAGATCCAGCCTCCAGTCATTTACCCTGAAACCATACCCAAGTGAATATCTGTTAACAATGTTATCGTCAGAGTCATTGTAGTGGTTATATTGGATATCGACACTGGGTCTTGTTACCCTGCTCAATTCATCATCCAGTTTTTTAAGTTCTCTCTCCTGATATGGGTACTTTGGCGCAAGAAAGTTCCTGCTTTTTTTTGCTGCTTTTTCATCCCCGCTCGAAAGAAGAGTATAAGTGTACCCGAGACGGGCATCAAAATCCTCCCCCCTGCTGAGTATCTCCATATATAAAGGCATTGCTG
>CAZBSJ010000034.1:3920-9480 GCA_964494165.1 uncultured Nitrospiraceae bacterium | reverse complement strand
GTCGTATCATGGCCGCACTCCTATATACTGCTGAAATGTTATAAGGTCTATCCTGTTATTTATATTCAACCTGGGTATCTCATTCAGACTGTTGTCCTTTGTGAGATATCCCTCATTTGATGTTAGGATGTATTTGAAGCCCGCCTTCCTAGCAAGCTCAATGCTCTGCCGATTATATTTGCCATAAGGCCATGCCAGAATATCAGAACTCCTGCCTATCTCCCTTCTGAAAATCTCCTGGAACAAGGCAATATCATCCCTGATTTTTTTCTCTGAGGCGGTTAATACGTTATCAGCAGGAGAGTGCAGGCTGTGAAGGTGACAGCCCAGATCAACCAGCCCGCTCTTTATGAGATGCCTGTACTCGTCCCAGTGGAGCATAGGCATATTCTCGCCAAGAACACCTCCGACATATTTCCCTATGATATTAATGGTTGCTCTAAATTCGTACTCTTTCAATAATGGGAAGACATAATCCATAAAAGACGCATAGCCGTCGTCAAAAGTAATGATAACGGTATTTTCAATACCGCCATTAATCGATCCCTGAACATCCTTTAGAAACATCGTCTTATATCCGTTGGAATAAAGCCACTCCATCTGAGACGCAAAAAGAGAAGGAGAGACAGTATAGTCATCCCTGTACAAGTCTGAGATATCGTGATACATAAGAACCGGGATTTTTAATGAATAGCCGGCAAATAAGTTCCCTGAAAAGACCATTGAATGCATTGCTGCAATGCCACTCAGTTTCAGAAAAGTTCTGCGCGTCAGTCTCATCTCATGCCCTCTCAGGAATCTTAGAAAGAATCTCTTTATATATGTAATAGCTCTTTTTAAGATATGTGTGATAAACAGGCGTATCCCACCCGTCCCATGAATACATCCTGACTGCTTCCTTAGAAAGTTCCTCAGGAAGATGGTCTGTTGCATTGCTCTTCTGACCGGTTTTCCTGGCAACAGCCCTGTCACTTTCAGGCTTGTAAGATACGGCTATAAGATTAATCCCCTCAGTCCTTTTAACAGCAGCATCTTTATCTTTCCATAAGACTGTCTTTGAGCTGGGATCAGTGAAATGTATTAATCCCCAGGGAATTCGGACTTCAAGCATCTTGTCCGCGAAATAAAAATCCGCAAGCGAATCATATTCCGATATCCTGCTGTTCAGGCTTCCGTATCTTAGATTGCTCATGGAGAATATGTGCGATGGATAGACATTTTTCCTGTCCTTGCTGAATCTCCGGGTATTGGTCTTATTCTGCATTATGACCCATGCCGCGTCATCACTGACGTCAGGTTTTATCTTCCCATTATACTGGTTCAGGTATTTATCGTAAGATGAGCATACAAGCACCCTGCTTTTTTCTTTACCGCAAAAGTGAAATATAAACTCCAGGCCTACCGGACTGGCTAACATGGTATTAAACGGCAACCTGAACTCTCCTGCCTTGGAATCGCAGATGTCAAGGCCAAGGATATAACTGGCATGACGAAAATCTATCCTGCCATTCACCTCAATCAATACATATAAAAATCCTTCATCATGCTGTACATATACGCCACTGAGTTTCCTTGCATTATCAAACCCATCATTAAACTTGAAAGATAATCTGTCTGCCTTTTTTTCATACAATATTTTTGCATCTTTCCACTCACTGAGATCTCCGCTCAGACTGACCTTTTTCCCGGGATACCCCGGGTATGCAGCGAGCAGGCCATAGTTCTGTTCAGCATCCTGAATATTGAACCAGATAGGATTCCTTTCAGCAGGGACCTCATAAGGCAGGAAAAGCCAGTTTCTCTTGAACCACTCGTCAAACCAGCTGAACAGGACCCCCCCTGCCATATCTGCTTCGTATATTGACCTCATTAGAATACCGTTAACCTCTCCCTGCCTGACCTCATTGTGTCCGCCATGATGCCATCCGTCAGCGCTCCAATGCGTAATCTCCCTGCTGCTAGGCACACCAAACTCACCGATTAGCAGAGGCTGAGTTCCATGATGTTCTTTCAATGCAGCCAGATAAGCAGAATACCTGTTGGGCTTATCTGGATAATCATTGCTCATAAAATCAGGATAGTATGGATAGACGTGATATGTGGCAAAAAATCCATTGCCTTTTTTTGCCTTAATCTTTGCTGCATCAAATGATTCCATGTCTTCATTCTCATTACATGTATTAGTTCTTATCTTAAAACCCTGATATGCAAGTTCATCTTCATAACGAGATTCTGACGGGTGGCCCAATGGGTCAAGAGTAGGCCAATTGACAACAGATAGCGGATGTGCAAGTCCATACTTATCATATTCATATCTTTGGAGAAGATCACACTGTTCTGCTATCCAGACTTCAAAAGGCGTTCCGCTATTGATTCCGAGAAATGGACCTTCGTATTCCTTCAATATTCTCGAGTATCTCTCATTCATTCCTTTCACCGCACAGCTTTCCCACTCCCTGCCGAAGATAAAAGCCGCTGTATAAGGCGATACATCATACTCGTACAGACCAGCAGCGTAACCTGGTCTTTCCGGCAATTTAGCCTTACCGCATATTACATCAACTGCGTCCTTTATATTTCCTCTTACATATTTAAGGTACTTTTCATCATTGAAATCATTATTGTCCGGCAGTTCAACCCATATCCCCTGCAAAAGGTAAAGCTTTTTGCCGGAACTGTTAAATTTATACAGTGCCTCATAGAACAAAGGCGGATATACTGTATATGTCCTGACAGCATTCACACCAAGGTCTGCAATCATATTAAACCACTTTAAATATGTGTTTTTCTTAATAGGATACTCTCCGGGGAAATATCCCGGAAGCCCAAGCCCAAGATTCATTCCCTTTATGAAAAACCTGTTCCATTTCCCGTCATAATGCTCCAGAAAATTTTTGCCTGCCCTGAAAACAGTTTTGTGACTGGGGAGTGGAGATTCCTCCTTACTCTTCTCAATCTCAGCGATAAATTTAGCAGCTTCTTTATTGGTGCTTTCCAATTCCAGCGTCTTGTAAAAAGCCCATCTTGCAGTTGGATAATCACCCAAATGAAAGTAGGCCATCCCTGCGCCAAGAAAACTTTTCGAAGTCTTTTTTTTCTCAAGCGCCCTTCTGAAAATATTTACTGCTTCCTGATAATCCTTTTTCTGTATGGCAGTAAAACCAAGCTGTTCGCTATCCATAACGCACCATGCTCTTTTTCCCGGTCTTCCTGTCCTTTACCTTAACAGCAGCCTTGCCCTTATTTTCAACATGCTCCCATTTTTTGCGGCCGAAAAGAAAATACATTATGGCCTGGACTCTCCAGAATGAGTTGAGCTGTCTGTATCCGAAATTCTCCAGCACTCCGTAAATCAATAGTATGAAGAGATGGTTCCACCGAGGATATCTTCTGTATGTTATCTCTTCCAAAAAGATACTTGCAGTAGACAAAAACACTCCATAGAAAATTGCAAGGGTTAAAAACAGCAGCAAAAATTTCAGGCTCACAAGTCCCGCAAAATAAGAAGAAAGAACAACAAAGTAACTTGACACCTCAATCAGAGGACCTAACATCTCAATAAATAAATAATAAGGGAAGACTAACATCCCAAGTTTGCCGTATTTCTTCCTGAACAGCATATCTCTGTGCTGCACCAGTGTTTGTATGAGTCCCAGATGCCAGCGCCTCCTCTGGCGTCCGAGCATCTTGAGGGTTTCCGGGACCTCTGTCCAGCAGATAGGATCTGAGATGAATTTTATCTTATATGGTTTTTGCTTTTGGATGTAACTCTTGTGCAATCTAACAATAATCTCCATGTCTTCAGAGACATGCTTTATCCTGTATCCTCCGATATCAATTACAGATGCCTTATGGAACAGAGAAAAGGTTCCTGAAAGGATCATAATGCCGTTCATGGCATCCCAGCCGACCCTGCCGAATAGAAATGCGCGCAAATATTCAACGATCTGAAAGAGAACAGAATTTTTTTCAGGAAGGTCTATGTTTTGCACAGTGCTGTCTGTAAGCGTTGTCCCGTTCAGGATCCTTACAACGCCGCCGCATGCTATAACCGGCTCAGTACCCTCGAGAATCGGAGCGATAAGCCGTAATAATGCATCTTTCTCCAGAATAGAATCCGCATCAACCGTGCAGAAATACGGGTTCCGGCACGCATTGATACCGCAGTTGAGGGCATCCGCCTTTCCGCCATTGTCCTTATCAATAACCAGGAGATTCGGAATCGCAGAATTAAAATAAAAGCCTTTTATTGCTGCTGTCTTCAGGACTTCTCTGTAAACAAGGTCTATCTTTTTTAATTTATACGTTTCAATGAGTGTCTTCAGAGTCGCGTCATCCGAGCCGTCATTTATTATGATAACGTCATAAAATGGATAGTTGACTGAGAGCGCTGAGTTAACTGCGCGGACAACAACCTTTGCCTCATTATATACGGGGATAAGAATCGAAACAGATGGTATCTGTGGTATATTATCCAGGTCCCTGACCGGCAGATACTTTATCCTGCGTATGTATCTGAGAACAGCATAAAGCGATATGCAGAGCAGAGTCGTATAAAAGAGATTTACAATCCCATAATAAAGTCCGATAAAATAATTAAACCCAACGATTAAAAAAACCATAGCTTACCTCACGCAGAAGCCTGCAAGATATTTTCTATTTCTTTGCGGATGTTCTCTTTCCCGTCGCCTTTCAGGTATTCCACCAATGGCGTGGTAAAATGCAATGAACACATAATCTTCAGGATTGCCCTGGATTTTTCGTAGTTGTCCCTGTTCTCGCTCCCAAGGTTCTCTATCAGGCTACTTACGAAATTGCTCTTTTGCATCTCCTCACATATGCTTCCCTTTGCATAGGCATCCTCATACTTCAGTATCTTAAGGAATGTGTCCAGAGAAGCATTCCCGAACTTCGTCAATGCCACGGCAGTCTCATTCCGAACCTGCCACTTGTCATCAAGCAAAAGCCCTCCCATAAAATCTATAGCCTTTGCGTACCTGATATTGCCCAGAGCTTTTGCAGCGTTCAATCTCACAAACCATGCCTCATCATCCAGCATCGGGAGCAGCCTTCTCCCGTCAATGTCATCAGGATAACGGGCTGTAGTTCCGATAATCTTCAATGCCTTTGCCCTCACCTCAGGATTGATATTGTTCAAATGCTCCAGAGCCAAAGGCAAGGCCTCTTTCGCATTCAAAGCGGACAACACGTCAAAAATAATGCTTAATATGGTAGGGTTTTTGTATTTCTCAGCGTACTCGACAAGTATGGGAATAGCGCCTGAACCAAACCTAACGAATGATGTCGTCAGAGTCTTGTGTGAAACCAGTTTTTTCTTAAGGAGATGAGGCAGGTTTTCAAGTATATGAACCAATCCTTCAATCGCGCCTATTCGCGCCAGAGAGCGCATGGCTATAGATATTACCTCAGGGTTGTCCTTTTTCAGCATTTCGCTCAGTTTTTCCACCGAGGTATTGCTTCGCATCTTTCCCAGTTTATCTATAGCAGAAGCCCTTTCGATTAGGCTGCCGTCAAGTTTTCCTTCGTAATATGAAACATA
>CAZBSJ010000034.1:0-3820 GCA_964494165.1 uncultured Nitrospiraceae bacterium | reverse complement strand
TTCTGCTAAGGATTAACTTAATATCCCGGCCAGTTCATTTTCACGAATCGGGCCCAGCACTGTTAGGGCTAACTGTTTTTCCCTGATTAGCCTCTCTGAAAGCCTTTGGATATCCTTTAGCTTTATAGAATTGATCTCTTTTATAACCGCAGCAGGGGAAAAATATTTCCCATGATATATCTCCTGCCTTGCAAGGTTTTGCATTCTGTTGCTTGTCGACTCAAGACCGAGGATGAGATTGCTCTTAAGCTGTGCCTTTGCGCGCTCAAGTTCAACAGCTGTAAGCGTGGCTGGCAGTTCTCTCAGTTCTTTCAGGATAAGCTCCATGACTTGTATGACCTTATTTCTGCCCACACCGGCATACATTGCCCATAGGCCTGTATCCAGATAAGAGGATACATATGAATAGATAGAGTAAGTAAGCCCCCTTTTCTCGCGGATTTCCTGAAATAGCCTTGAACTTACACCTGCGCCGAGTATCGTATTTAGAACGAACAATGTATACCTTTCTTTGCTCGCCTGCGAAATACCCTCAAGCCCGATACAGAAATGGACTTCTGAAAGGTCTTTGGTATAAACATCTGTTTTGGCTTTGAATACAGGCATCCTTCTTGTTTCCGGCTCAGAGCCCCTTTTTAAAGAGCCTACTCTGCTGTTCAGGGTCTTTATAAGCTCATCAGCATAAAAATTGCCTGCGCAGGATATCACGGTATCTTTTGTCCCATAGTGATACTTAATATGGCTCAGAAGACCGTCCCTTTTAAAGTATTGAATAGTATCTTTCTTGCCTATAATAGGCTGGCCTATGCCCTCATCGCCCCATGTCGTCTGGCTGAAAAGGTCATGCACATAATCATCAGGGGTGTCTTCTATCATCTTTATTTCTTCACTGATGATTTCCTTTTCTTTTTCTATAGCATCATCAGGGAATGTGGAATGGAGAAATATATCTGAAAGGAGTTCAACGCCGTTGTCGAGATACTCATCAAGCACCTTTATGTAAAAGGTGGTGTTCTCCCTTGATGTAAAGGCATTCAGATCCCCGCCAAAAGAATCTGCATCAACCGCAATGTCTTTTGCTGTCCTTTTTTGGGTACCCTTGAAAAACATATGTTCAAGGAAATGTGATATGCCGTTCTTATCAGCAGACTCGTCCCTTGAGCCGACCTTAATCCAAATACCTAAAGTAACAGAGCGGACATTCCGTATCTGCTCCATGACTACTGGTATGCCGTTATCAAGATATGCCTTCTTAAACATTATATCCCCTTAAGTTGCTATAAAGGGTTTGAGGGTTCGAGGATTCTCCTCGGTCCGCGCTCAGGCAGATTCGCTGAGGAGAACGTCGCCTTCTAAGGCGACGAAGACTTCAGGTGATGTTTTCTTTAACTTGAATCCTTTTTGTAAGTTCTATTCCTTTGCGGCCTTTTCTCTCATGGCATCTTTTCTGCTCAAACGGATCCTTCCCATCTTGTCTATCTCAATGACCTTAACCACAACCTCATCGCCTTCTCTTAGTTCGTCGGTTACTTTTGCTATCCGTCTGTCTGCTATCTGAGAGATATGAAGAAGCCCTTCAACGCCGGGAATTATCTCAACAAAGGCCCCGAAGTCTACTATGCGCTTTACCTTTCCGAGATATATCTTCCCGAGCTCTGCCTCTGCCACGATACCCTGAATTATCTCAATAGCCTTTTGGGCAGATGTCTCATCCGAAGAAGCTATATTTATAGTGCCAGAATCATCTATATCTATCTTTACGCCTGTCTGCTCTATTATCCCCCTTATCACCTTTCCGCCTGTCCCGATGACATCCCTTATCTTTTCCTGTTTTATCTGCATGGTGTAAATCCTCGGGGCATGGGGAGACATCTTTTCCCTGGGAGAAGATATGACTTCCTTCATCTTATTAAGAATAAAAAGCCGTCCCTGTCTTGCCTGCTCCACTGCCTTCTGCATAATCTCAGTGTTCAAGCCTCCTGTTTTTACATCAAGCTGAAATGCGGTTATGCCGTTTTCAGTTCCGGCCACCTTAAAGTCCATATCTCCGAGATGGTCTTCCAATCCTAATATGTCTGTGAGAATAACATTATTATTTCCGTCCTGAATCAGCCCCATTGCAATGCCTGCAACAGGAGCTTTAATCGGCACTCCTGCGTCCATAAGCGCGATAGTTCCGCCGCATACCGTTGCCATAGAAGAAGAACCGTTAGACTCAAGGATGTCTGAAACAACCCTGATTGTGTAAGGAAAAACCTCTTTGGGAGGAAGAATAGCCCTCAATGACTTTTCAGCAAGCGCTCCGTGGCCGATCTCGCGCCTTCCCGGAGAACGCAAAGGTTTAACCTCGCCAACGCTGAACGGCGGGAAATTATAGTGAAGCATAAATGTCTTGTAACTCTCGCCTTCCAGGGAATCGATCTTCTGTTCATCATCAGCCGTGCCTAAAGTTGCAACTGCCAATGCCTGTGTCTCTCCCCTGATAAAAAGCGCCGATCCATGGGCTCTCGGTAGAAATCCGGCCTTAGCGCTTATATGCCTTATCTCATCCGGCTTCCGGCCGTCAGCCCTTACTCCCTTTTCGATTATCATCTTCCTTACGAGATCTTTTTCTAGATCAAAAAACATGTTTGCTATATCCTTTGAACGGTCTTTCTCAGGAGAGTTTAAAGCCGTAATCGCTTCCTTAAGAATCATGTCAAGAGCTTCCTGCCTCATCTGTTTGCCGGGGATTGTTATTGCATCTTTAAGTTTTTCTAAAACCTGGACTTCTACCTTCTTTTTAAGCTCTTCATCTGCCACAATCGGGGTCAACTGACGCTTGGGCTTCCCGACCTTATCCCTGAGCTCTTTCTGTGTAAGAATAATTCGTTTTATCTCTGAATGTGCATGCTCAATAGCCTCAAGAAGCGTTGCCTCTGAAGCCTCGGACGCCTCGCCCTCAACCATTAAAACAGAATGCTCAGTTCCGGCAACAACCAGATGCATATTGAGTTTTTCCATTTCCGAGAGGTCAGGGTTAATGATAAAACTGTCATCAATCCTCCCGACCTTAACTGCAGCCACAGGGCCGTCAAAAGGAATATCGGATATCGTCAATGCTGCTGACATCCCGATTATCCCGAGGATATCAGATATGTTCTCATCACCGTAAGAAAGGACAGAAACTATTCCCTGTGCTTCAGAATAAAACCCGTCAGGGAAAAGCGGGCGTATCGGACGGTCTATTAACCGGGAAGTAAGGACTTCCTTCTCGCTTGGTTTGCCTTCTCTTTTAAAAAATCCGCCCGGGATCTTTCCGGCGGAATAGGCCTTTTCCTGGTAATCAATTGTAAGCGGGAAAAAATTTAAGCCTTCTTTAACCCCTTTTGCAGCAACTGCAGTTGCAAGAACAACAGTATCTCCATATCTGACAACAACGGATCCATCTGACTGTTTTGCAATTTCCCCTGTCTCAATAAGTAACTGTTTATCCCTAATCTCAACTTCAACTGTGGTAGTCATTCGATGTCTGTTTTCTCTACTTTCTAAGGCCGAGTTTTTCGATCGCCTTTGTGTAACGCTCCTTGCTCGAAGACTTGAGATAATCAAGAAGTTTTCTTCTTTGTCCAACGAGTTTCAGGAGCCCACGGCGTGAATGGTGGTCACTTTTGTGGGTTCTAAAATGTTCAGTAAGATAGTTTATCCTCTCGCTTAATATGGCAAGCTGAACCTCTGGCGAGCCGGTATCTTTTTCATGAACCTTGTATTCTTCTATAAGCGTACTTTTCTTTTCTCTAGTGAGAGGCATAGCATCACCACCTTTCTTATTCAAAAGTAT
>CAZBSJ010000033.1:10284-11696 GCA_964494165.1 uncultured Nitrospiraceae bacterium | reverse complement strand
AAATAATCTTTAATTTGGTTTGATGTTAGCAGGGGTATAGCTGCCTTCAAAGTCTTTAGAATTCAACAAAATTTAATCAGATGCCATGATGAAATTCACGAATGTTTCTTGCATAATTTTATGCGCCTCAAGAATTCCATCATGGCATGTTAAAGGTGTTGCTGCAAAAGACTTTTCAGTCAACTATACCCCTGCTTGTTAAACTTTATTGCATTTTCAGTGCTGAAGAATAAGGTGGGTTATCAAACCTTGTCTTTCAGGAACTGCCCCAATGCCTTATCAACCTTTGATATGTGTGCGAGTATCCAGTCAACAACAACATGATTTGTTTCTACTGAAAGATCGTATGAGCCTGGTTTTGCTCCGCCCTCAAGCCTCGGGAGTTCCTTTTTAAGCTCGAGAAAGTTTTCTTTGAATTTTTCATGCTGGGCTTTATGCGCCTGATAACCCTGATAATTGTATTTTTTCATATATTTTTCTTCCTCGCCGAAATGGAACTCTATATAATCCTCAAGGAACTTTATTACATCGCCTATCTTATATTTGCATTGGCTCTGCTTTATTGCAGCCACAAGGTCATTTATCCTGTTAAACAGTTCCTTGTGCTGATTGTCGATAAGCTCGACCCCGACAGACAGATCTTCAGTCCATTGCATATGAATTACCTCCTTTTGGGATACTCTTATTTTCTCACATCCGGGACGGCAAGTAAAATGGCGAAATTATCTTTTACGGAGAACTCTCAGCCCAGCTCTTTCATAATATCAACGCTTGAGGAAGTTCCGATTCTTTCAGCACCTGCACTTATCATGTCTTTGATCTGAGAAAGTGTCTTAATGCCTCCGGCAGCCTTTATCTTGCAGGCATTGCCTGCAATTGATTTGATGAGCCTTATATCTTCAACTGTAGCTCCGCCGGTTCCAAATCCGGTAGAGGTCTTGATAAATTCTGCCCCGGATTCAAGAACTGTCTCAGTTGCCTTTATCTTCTCAGCATTATTCAGATAACATGCTTCGATAATTATTTTGCGGATGCGGCCCTTTGTCGCAGATATGACATCTGATATATCATTTTTCACGATGTCCCATCTGCCTGTCTTAGCCATGCCTATGTTCATTACTATATCAAGCTCATCAGCGCCTGCTGAAACAGCCTTTGCAGCCTCATATGCCTTAGCCTCTGGCAGGGTCATGCCAAACGGAAAACTTACCACTGTTGTTATCTTCACATCGCTGCCTGAAAGAAGCTCTTTAGCCATTGAAACAAAAAAGGGATTTATGCATACAGAATAGAATTCGAACTGTCTGGCCTCATCGCATAGCTTTTTTATGTCTTCGGATGCGGCAGTGGGTTTAAGAAGGCTGTGGTCAATTATCCCTGCTATTTCAGCTTTTTCCATGGATGCAGTCCTA
>CAZBSJ010000033.1:0-10184 GCA_964494165.1 uncultured Nitrospiraceae bacterium | reverse complement strand
TCTGCTAAGATAGGCTTCTTTTATTTTCTCTGCTGTTTCAAATGCCTCAATGGCTGTTTTTGATTCATCGCTTGTTTTTTTAACCTCTTTTCCTCCGCAGGCAAACATGGAGAAGATCGCAATTATTAATATGGCAACAGTCTTTTTCATATCCCCTCCCTTTACTTTCGTTTTTTGTATGTAAGAGATTTTTCTATCGCTTTTTTGATGCTGTTTTTTAATTCTTCATCGCTGACCGAGGAGACAGTCTCATTGATATAGGAAAGGTCCTCTGAAGTCAGCTGTTTTTTTTCTAAAAAACTCTCAGATTTTTCCAGCCTGAAGACCTTGCCGAGACGGAAGCGTACTTTGTTTACGCCGAAACCGCTGAGTTTTTTTGTTATATCTTCCTTATAAAAACCAAGCTGCTGCATCCAGATGGGGGAATCTACATTGATGAGCAGTTCTCCCTCTCGATAATTTGCAGGTGAGATGTGCAATAAGACAGGCCTTTCGAATATGTCTGACCATTTAGCTCTTAAATGCCCCAGTTTCACAGCCTCTTCCATTCCAAGGTTGCTGATCATTGGGGCAATCAGAGAATTGACTTTTTTCACTAAACAGCCTTTTTAACTTTGCCGGACCTGAGGCATCTTGTGCATACGTATGTCCTTTTTGCACTTTTGCCGGTTACTATCTTTGTTCTCTGCAGATTTGGCAGCACCTGCCGCTTTGTTTTATTATTGGCGTGACTGACATTATTGCCGGTAGTTTTTGTCTTTCCGCATACATAACAACTAGCCAAGGCTCATTCCTCCTTCCATCACTTCTGAGTGAAAAATTGCATTAAAAGGCTTTTTATGATAACATTTTAAAATTGATGTTACAAGGACTTAATTAACGCTAGAGGGGGAAGAGGAAAACCGTAATGTCTAAAATAAGGATACACGAACTTGCAAAAAAACTGGATACCACAGCCAAAGAGGTTATTGCTGCGCTTGCAGAGCTTGGCATTACCGGGAAGACGCACTCTTCAACAGTAGACTCTGAGATTACTGAGAAGGTAGAAAAAGTCCTGAAGAAAAAGCCTGCGGCTGAGCCAAAGGCTAAAAAGACGGCTGTTAAGCCAGAGAAAAAGAAACCTGCTGAAGATAAAAAGGCAAAGGAAAAGCCCGTTATAGAAAAACCCTCAAAGGCAGTAAAGCCTGAAAAGAAACCGACAGAAGAAATAAAAGTTCCACAGCCAAAACCGGTAATAGAGAAAATCCCGGCAGCTGTAATAAAGCCTGCGCCTGAAAAAAAGGCTGTCACTCCTCCGCCCAAGCACGTTGAGGTAAAAGAGGCAAAGATCCCAGAGAAAAAACCTGAGGCAGCCAGAAAAGAGCCTACAAAAGAAGAACCTAAAAAGCCTGTTGAGAAGGAACCTGAGATAGCCGTTAAGGAAGAGCCTTCAGCTCCTGTACAGGAAGAAGATATCGAATTGAAATTGCCGGACAGATTCAAGAAGGAGATCGAGACAGAAAAAGTAGAGAAGTTAAAAGCAAAACCTCAGATGCAAAGGGCCTTTCAGGCAATAAGAAAGATAGAAACCAAAAAATGGCATGAACCAAAAGGATTCAAGCGCCATGGCAGAGACAGATTCGCTCAGAAAGAGGAGCAAAAGCCTCAGCCCCAGCCCGTAATACAGAGGAAAAAGACATTAAAACTGCGCGAGGGAATGACTGTAAAGGAATTTGCCGAGCTTATAAGCGTGAAAATTTCCGATGTGATAAAGAAATTTATGGAGATGGGATACATGCCTACCATAAACCAGCCGGTTGACATAGATGCAGCCTTGCTTGTTGCAGAAAACTTTGGGGTTAAGGTTGAAGTTGTTTCAGTTGACGAAGATGTAGTTGTGGAAGAAGAGGTGGAAGACGTAACAAAGCTTGAACCACGGCCCCCTGTAGTAACCATAATGGGGCATGTTGACCATGGGAAGACCTCGCTCCTTGATGCCATTAGAGAGACAAAGGTAACCGAATCTGAGGCCGGAGGCATAACACAGCATATAGGTGCGTATAAAGTTACTTTGAAAGGAAAAGATATCGTCTTTCTTGATACGCCTGGTCATGAAGCGTTTACTGCCTTGCGCGCAAGAGGCGCTAAGGTGACAGACGTAGTTGTTCTGGTTGTCGCAGCAGATGACGGGGTTATGCCGCAGACCATTGAAGCGATTGACCATGCAAAGGCGGCAAATGTGCCCATCATCGTTGCAGTAAACAAGATAGATAAACCGGAGGCAAACCCGCAGAGGGTAAAGACCGAGCTTTCTGAACGCGGCATCATATCCGAAGAATGGGGCGGCCAGAGCATCTTCGCAGAGGTCTCTGCAAAAAAACGGATCGGTATCGAGCATCTGCTTGAGATGATACTGCTTCAGGCAGAGGTCATGGAGCTTAAGGCTAACCCCGAAAGAACAGCAAAGGGAACTATTATCGAGGCAAAAATAGATAAAGGAAGAGGGCCGGTTGCAACAGTATTAGTCCAGACGGGAAAACTGAAAATAGGCGATGCCTTTCTTTCAGGCACGAGCGTTGGAAAGGTAAGGGCATTGATAGATGATACAGGCAAGCGTATTCAGGAGGCAGGACCCTCAACACCGGTAGAGGTTATAGGATTTTCCGAGGTGCCTGCAGCCGGAGAAGTATTTACCTCTGTAGATGATGAAAAGCGCGCAAGACAGATTGCGATGGCTAGACTCCAGAAGGAAAAGCTGGCTGAGATTGCAAGGACCAGAAAACTTACACTTGATGAGCTTTATGCAAAGATTAAAGAGGGAGAAGTAAGGGAGCTTAATATCATAATAAAAGGCGATGTGCAGGGCTCAGTCGAGGCAACCCGCGATGCGTTAGAACGCATCACCCACCCTCAGGTAAAGGTAAAGGTAATACACTCAGCTGTCGGCGGCATTAACGAATCAGACGTTATGCTTGCAGCAGCTTCTAACGCGATAATAATAGGCTTTAATGTCAGGCCGGAATTGAAGGCATCCCAGACCGCAGAAAAAGAGGGCGTTGATATAAGACTTTACAACATTATATATAACGCCATAGAGGATGTTAAAAAAGCCCTTGAAGGACTCCTTGAGCCAACGCTTAAGGAAAAGATACTGGGGAGGGCTGAGGTCAGGCAGACATTCCAGATATCTAGGATCGGAACGATCGCAGGATGTTATGTTGTTGACGGGATTATCAGCCGGACTAGCGACGGCATCAGGATTATAAGAGATAACATAGTAGTATACGATGGCAAGTTGTCCTCGCTGAAGAGGTTCAAGGATGATGTAAAAGAGGTCCAGACCGGATATGAATGCGGTATTACTATTGAGAATTATAATGACCTTAAGGTCGGCGACATCCTCGAAAACTATATAATCGAAAAAATAGCCGCAAAATTATAATAAAAGTTTAGAATTAAAAGTTAAAAGTTATGAGTTGTAAAACGAAAATAATATGATCCATACTTTTAATTTTTCATTTCTAACTTCTAACTAAAACTATGCTTCCATACAAACGATCACAGAGAGTAAGCGACCTCATAAGGGAGGAGATCGCTGACATTATAATGTACAAATTAAAAGACCCCAGAATGGGATTCATTACAGTAACAGGGGTTGATATAACAGAAGACCTGAAGATAGCAAAGATATATATAAGCATCTTAAAGGAAGAAGAAAAGGATGTAACGCTTGAGATTCTAAATTCTGCCACTCGTTTTATCCGGGCGGAGCTTGCAAAAAGGCTGAGGATGAAATTCATCCCCAGCATAACTTTCAGAATTGACAAGTCCATCGAGTATGGAAACAAAATCGAAAAACTCCTTAAAGAGATAAAGGAGAAGACTTGAACGTCCCGCCTGAACTGCTTTCCTTTCTGAAAAGAGAAAAAGAATTTGTTGCAGCAACTCACATCAATCCTGACGGAGATGCGCTTGGTTCTTCCATAGCCCTTGCAATGGCGCTTGAATCCCTGGGAAAGAAGACCACCCTTTACTGCAAGGATGCAGTCCCTGATTTTTATGGATTCCTGCCCGGCAGGGAAAGATTTACAGACCGGATAGAAGACATCAAATCACCAATACAAAATTTTCTCCTTCTAGATTGCAATGACCTAAGCAGGATAGGCATTGAAAAAGTAGATTTTGTTTCCTCCGCAATAATCGATCATCATGAGACAGCAAGGGATTTCGGTGATATAAAATGGATAAATCCTCGTTCTCCGGCAACAGGCATAATGATTTTTTATCTTATAAAAGAGCTTGGGGTTAAGATGACAAAGGAGATAGCAATAAACCTTTACACCGCTATCGCAATTGACACAGGGACCTTCAGATACGGAAATACTACTGCAGAGGCTCTCAGGATAGCAGCCGAGCTTGTTGACGCAGGAGCTGATCCCTATGTTGTGGCGGAAAATCTTTATGAGACATGGTCTGAGAACAGATTCAGACTGCTAATGAAGATTCTTGAGACGTTGGAATTGCATGACGGCATTGCTTTTACTACTGTTACTCTAGATATGTTTAATGAGACAGGCACGTCTGCCGATGACACTGAAAACATCCCGGGTTTTTCACGCATGCTTGGTTCGGTGAAAGTATCTGCCCTTTTCAGGGAGGTAGATACAAATTACTATAAGGTCAGCCTCCGTTCAAAGGGCAAGGAAATAAACGTTGCAAAGGTTGCTGAGAAATTCGGCGGAGGCGGACACAGAAGCGCTGCCGGCTATCGCATTAAAGCTGACCTCAAATCAGCAAAAGAACTGCTTCTAAAGGAAATACCAGCTTTACCTTCACTCACATAAGATGTTAGAATTCGTGGGTTTAATCTAACCCGCATCTTATGGCGTATAAAAGCATTAAAAACTGGCCTGAAGACGAAAGGCCGAGGGAAAGACTGCTTAAATTAGGCGCTGAAAGTCTTTCCGATGCCCAGCTTCTTGCAATAATATTAAGGACAGGCGGTGGCGGCAGGAGCGCAATCGAGCTTGCCATGGAAATGCTGAATTCATTCAAGACCCTCAAGAATATTGAAAACGCTTCGATGCGGGATTTTGCCTTACATAAAGGAATGGGCACGGCTAAGGCAGCACAGCTGAAAGCTGCCTTTGAACTCGGAAGGAGGTCTTTAAGGGAGCATGATGAAAAAGGGCCTGTTTTTTCTTCAAGCCGTGATGTTTATTCTTATTATCATCCTTTAATAATGAACCTGAAAAAAGAGGTGCTTTTCTGCGCAATGCTTGATGCCAAGAACAGAATGTTTAAGGACTGCAGGATATCCGAAGGAACGCTCACGAACTCGATTATTCATCCGCGTGAGGCATTCAAAAATGCAATAAGAGAATCAGCAGCATCCGTTATATTTGTCCATAATCATCCGAGCGGGGACCCTGCCCCAAGCCGTGAAGATATCTCTGTGACAGAGAGGCTTGTGAAGACAGGTGAGATAATAGGGATCAAAGTTCTGGATCATGTAATAATCGGACATAGCAAGCATGTCAGTTTGATAGAAAGCGGTTATATAAAAACATAAAGGGGGTCTCATATGCCAAAGATAAAAAGGGCAATCATAAGTGTTTCTAACAAGAAGGGCGTGGTTGAGTTCGCAAAAGCGCTGCACTCACTGGGAGTAGAAATATTGTCAACAGGCGGCACTGCAAAGTCACTCAGGGATGCAGGCGTTCCTGTTAAAGACGTGTCTGATTACACGGGCTTCCCTGAAATGCTTGACGGAAGACTGAAGACGCTTCATCCAAAGGTGCACGGCGGACTGCTTGCAAGACGCGACAAGCCAAAAGATATGGAAGACATAAAAGAGTATGGCATCGAGCTTATAGACATGATCGTGGTTAATCTTTATCCCTTTGAAGAGACAATTGCAAAGCCTAACGTGACATTCGCAGAGGCAATTGAGAATATAGACATAGGAGGGCCGACGATGCTCCGCTCAGCCTCAAAGAATTTCCAGCATGTTGCAGTTGTCACGGATTCGAATGACTATGATGCTATTATTAAAGAAATGAAGCAGTCAAACGGAGCCCTTGGCTATAAGACAAGGCTCGATCTTGCCAGAAAAGTTTTTATGACAACATCAAAGTATGACAATGCCATCTTTGAATATTTAAAAAAGTCTTCAGGGGGTAATAAATAGCATATGAAGGCATTGGTAATAGGAAGCGGAGGCAGGGAGCATACGATTGTCTGGAAACTTTCGCAGAGCAGGCATATTGATAAGATATACTGCTGTCCAGGCAACGCCGGCATATCAGATATAGCAGAATGTATAGATGTTGATGGAGATAATTTTTATGCTCTTGCTGATTTCGCAAAGTATGAAGGCATAGACCTTACAATTGTCGGGCCTGAAGCGCCGCTGACAAAGGGCATAGTTGATGTGTTCGAAAAAAACGGGAAAAAAATAATGGGGCCAAGCTCCAGGGCGTCTCAGCTCGAAGGGAGTAAGGTCTTTGCAAAAGACACAATGAGGCGTTATGGAATACCAACTGCTGAGTATAAGGTGTTCACATCTTATCTTCATGCAGAAGATTATGTGAGGATGAAGGGCGCGCCTATTGTCATTAAGGCAGACGGGCTTGCAGCAGGCAAAGGTGTTATCGTGGCAGATACTGTTGATGAGGCAGTTTCAGGCCTTAAGCTGATAATGAAAGACCGCGCATTCGGAGACGCGGGAAACAGAGTGCTGGTGGAAGAATGCATACACGGAGAAGAGGCATCTTTCATGGCGTTTACTGACGGAAAGACAATACTGCCTATGGTGAGTTCGCAGGATCACAAAAGGATATTTGATGATGATAAGGGGCCAAACACAGGCGGAATGGGCGCATACAGCCCTGCGCCTGTTATTACGCCGGAGCTGGAAACAGTAATAATGGAGAAGGTCATGAAGCCCACTGTGAAGGGGCTTCATTCTGACGGCATAAAATATAAGGGTATTCTCTATGCAGGCATCATGATCAGAGACGGCAAGCCGTATGTCCTTGAATTCAACTGCAGGCTCGGAGACCCTGAAACCCAGCCTGTGCTTTCGAGGCTGAAGACAGACTTTGTTGATATCTGTCTGGCAATAACTGATGAGAGGCTGTCTTCTTTGAATCTTGAATGGACGCCGGAATCCTCTGTATGCGTTGTCCTGTCATCAAAAGGTTATCCCGGCCCTTATGAAAAAGGAAAGGTTATCACCGGCCTCGATGATGTGAAGAAAATGAAGGATGTGATGGTCTTTCATGCAGGGACGTCTTTCAATAAGAATAAGCTGGTTACATCCGGAGGAAGGGTCCTTGGCGTAACAGCAGTAGGCAGTGATATTAAGGATGCAAAGGAAAAGGCATATAAGGCGATTGAAAAGATACACTTTGATGGCATGCATTACAGAAAGGATATCGCTGACAGGGCGATAAAAAGAAGATGAAGGTACATTTAGACTGTTATCCCTGCTTTCTGAAACAGACGCTCATTGCTTTGCGGCTCGGCACAAAGAACGCTACTAAGCGGGAGTTTGTCTTAAAGCGCATCATTAATGAGATAGGCAGGGTTGACACTTCCAGAACTCCTGCGCACTCAACGACATTTATTCACAGAGAGATACGAAACCTTCTGGCAAAGGATCCGTTCAAGGACATAAAGGCAGAATATAACCAGATAGCTTTGAATCTCTATCCCTTTCTGAAAAAGCGTGTTGAAGAAAGCAAAGACCCGTTATGGACAGCATCAAGGCTGGCGATTGCAGGCAATGTCATTGACTTCGGAATATTTACCTCTGTTGACATAGAGGGCACGGTAGAGACCGCATTAACAGGCAATATCACTGTTGATGACTATAATTCATTCAGAAAAGAGATTTCAGGTGCGGATAAAATTCTTTACCTTGTCGATAATGCCGGAGAGATAGTGTTTGACAGGATTCTTATCGAGACCCTTATCTCTATGGGCAAAAAAGTTACTGCGGTAGTAAAGGGGCTTCCTGTTATTAATGATTCAACAATGGAAGACGCAAAAGAAACAGGGCTTACCTCAGTATGCGAGGTTATTGATAACGGTTCTGATGCCGTCGGCACAATACTTGAATGGACACCTGCGGATTTTCAGGATATGTTTAAAAAAGCAGGACTGATTATAAGCAAGGGACAGGGAAATTTTGAGACCCTTCTGCATATAAAAAAGAAAATATTTTTCCTCTTTCAGTCCAAATGCGATGTGGTTTCAAAAGAACTGGGACTTTCTAAGGGATCTATGCTTCTTAAAAAAGCCGGATCTGACTGAGAAAACTTATCTTATCTTGTGTCTCTGCTCCTTTTAGAAGAGAATCCCCGGCCTTCTCCGTAGCTTCCTTTCTCGCGTGAAGCGCCCTGTTCTCTATCTGTCTGAGGCCTTGCCTCATTCACTACCAGGTTTCTCTCCATAAAGCTGTTTCCATTCAACATCTCAATTGCTTTTTGTGCCTCGGCATCAGATCCCATCTCAACAAACCCGAATCCGCGGGACCTGCCTGTGGCAGCATCCATTATCAGTTTTGTGGATACAACTGCTCCGGCCTTTGAAAAGAGTTCCCTGAGACTTTCCTCTGTAGCCCTGAACGAGATATTTCCTACATAAAGTCTTTTTCCCATTCTTCCTCCAGAAAATAAAATCCCAGAACCAATGTTCTGGGGAAAATTTTTGCTCGTTATCAGCTTGATATCATATATAAACTATGTTTATAATTAAAAATAAATATGCCAGTTATTAAACCCTTTGTCAAGGAAAAATATTGATTTATACCCTTGACATTAAGGAGCGATTATTGATATATTTTTCGTACTTTTTATCCCGAAATAGGAATATGTTCTTTAAATCGGGATAACACTTGGTTTCTGACAGCTAAAATCCAAACATTATTTGCTGGCATAGTTTTTGTTAGTCTTTTTAAAGAGTAGGGAGGAAATTTTATTGAAAGGAGGTGAAAGAAGAATGAGAATTTTTACACTCGCATTAACACTTCTGATAGCAATCGCATTTGTTGGTACCGCAATCGCAGTAGGTCCTGGCAAAACAGTTGAGTATGCCGGAGGAAAAGACGGCAAGGTAGTTTTCAGCGGTGATTCGCATAAGGTGAACAAGTGCAATGAATGCCATAAGGATGGATTGTTCAAGGCAATGAAGAAAGGCTCAGTTAAGATCACAGCTCCTCATAAAGCAGGAGAGTTCTGTGGAGCCTGTCATGACGGCAAGAAGGCTTTCAATGAAGAAGGCAACTGCGCAAAGTGCCACAAGAAAGCAGCAGGTTATTAAACCAATAAGTTTGACATAAAAAAGGCTTAGCATAATTGCTAAGCCTTTTTTTGTTTTAATTTCTAATTTATCTAAACTTTAGTCAGCCAGGATTTATATTTTTTGTTTCTGCCTTTTACAATATCAAAAAAGATTGTCTGTATCTGTTTTGTAATCTCGCCGGGCTTGCCTTTGCCGATAGTTCTTCCGTCAACCTCTCTGATTGGAGTAACCTCAGCTGCGGTTCCGGTGAAAAACGCCTCATCTGAGATGTAAAGTTCATCCCTTGTAAAGCGTTCTTCTGTAACCTTAATCCCGGCATTTCGCGCTATCTTCATTACGCTGTCTCTGGTTATGCCTTCGAGTATTGAGGTCAAAGGCGTTGTCTTTAGTTTTCCGTCCCTTACAATGAAGATATTCTCTCCGCTTCCTTCAGAAACATATCCTTCTGTATCGAGAAGCAAAGCCTCATCATAGCCGCAGGAGATAGCCTCTTTTTTGGCAAGCTGGGAGTTAACGTAATAACCGCATACCTTACCCCTGCTCATCTGGGAATTAACATGATTTCTCACAAATGAAGAAACCTTTATCCGTATGCCTTTTTTAAGGCCTTCATCACCCAGATATGCTCCCCAGGGCCAGACCGCAATTGCGATGTTAATAGGGTTTCCCTTTGGGAACAGGCCCATGGCTCCGTAGCCGATATAAATCATCGGCCGAATATAGCATTCCTTAATCTTGTTTATCCTGATTGTTTTTACTATCGCGTCCTCAATCTCCTTTTCCGAATAAGGAGGATTAAGCATAAAGATATGCGCGGATTTAAACAACCTTTTTACATGTTCCTTCAGCCTGAATACAGCAGGACCATTTTTGGTCTCATAGCATCTTATTCCCTC
>CAZBSJ010000032.1:0-11789 GCA_964494165.1 uncultured Nitrospiraceae bacterium | reverse complement strand
TTTTTGATAAAATCCCGAAATACTCTTTAAGCGTTGACCAGCGTTCCTTTATGCCTAATTCTTTTAGGTCTTTTTCCCTGTGTTCGTATGCTTCTCTGAGCAATGGCGCAGCAGAAAGTCCGCAATTTCCGTTTATCTCGGTAGTTACGCCCTGAAACAACTTACCTTCAGCTCTTGGGTCAGCAAGAAGTGTGAAATCTGAATGTGCGTGGGTATCAATAAAGCCAGGTGATACTGCAAGCCCCTGTGCATCTATTATTTTCTCTGCACGGCTTTTCTGATTGCCTGCAAGCTTAGTCCCTTTCCTAATAAAGGCTATCCTGTTCCCGGAGATTCCGATATCAGCCTTAAAAGGTTCTGCTCCGGTACCGTCATAGACCATTCCGTTTTTTATCAATAAATCAATTTTTGTTTTCATGGTTTCAGGTTTTATCTTCTTGTTCATCAAAGAATATCTCAGGAGACTGCATGCTCTGTATGAACATTGGAAGCAGGAATAACGAGAGTATTCTTGCCTTTCCCATAAACCCCTTAGTATTATTTTTGTCCTTATGGTTTTTGTAATTCACCACTAAATAGTCCTTAAGTTTTGGGAATGCCTTCAGGGTAAGGCCCATTGTCGAAAAAAACTCATTGACAGGGATTCCTATTTTCTCCAAAGGCTTCAATGTATTTGCAAGGGCTTTCACAAGGTCATCAAAGGATGTTGTAGATGTAAGTATCTTTGCTCCGGCAACCATAAAGAATATCCTTAATGTCCTTACTGTTGCGATATGCAGGCCTTCCTCTGTAATTTCCAGAAATCCGAGATCAACGATAATCTTCCCGTGGCTGAAAAACATATTGCTTATAAATGTAAAAACAAGGAATAAGCTTATCGGTAGCCAGCCTCGCTTAAGAGCTAAAAAAGGGATTTTCAAGAAAAGAATAAAAATTAAGGCTGTTATAAAAACATATGATGTTAAATTCTGCGTAAGGAATATAGAGATTACGAAAAGAACGTAGAGAAGAATCTTTATTTCAGGCCTTATTCTTAAGGACAATTCTACCTCAGGACAGGGCTTTTCGAATTCCACCCGGCCATTTTCTGGTCTGCAGGAATAACATTCATGTATGACTCTATGCCTTTGACAATGGCTCTTGAAATATAATCCCTGTAATTATCCTTTGATAGCAGTTTTTCTTCTATCGGATTGCTGATAAAAGATACTTCGGCCAGGATTGCCGGCATTTTTGCGCCTAAAAGAACATAAAACAGGGCACCCCTGACGCCACGGTCATTGATGCTGCTGTAATTGTCTCCTAAGGTAGAGATTATTGATCTCTGCACATAATTGGCAAGCTTTACAGATTCGTCTCTGTTGTTTTCTCTCATTAGGTCGACAAGTATCTTATCAACATCATTCCTGTATCTATTTGTATGCTCTTTCATCTTCTTTACGGATATGGCATTTTCTCTGGCAGCGACTTTAATAGCTTCTTCATCGTCTGTCCAGTTAAGCATATACGTTTCTACTCCCCTTACAATTCTGTTTGTGTGTGCATTAGCGTGGATTGACACAAAGAGATCAGCGTTCTTGCTGTTCGCAAAGGCAGTCCTCTCTTCCAATGGGATAAAGACATCTGTCTCTCTTGTAAGAAAGACCATTACATTTTTATTTTCCTGTAGTAGTTTTTTGACCCTTAAGGCTATATCCAGAACAATTTCTTTTTCATAAACGCCGTTAGGGCCGACTGCGCCAGGGTCATGCCCTCCGTGTCCGGGGTCAAGGACTATCTTTGTTATCAATGAAGACTCGTTCAATGGTTTGGCTTCCCTTTCATTTCCATTCACGTCTATGACCAGCCTTGCAGGGTCATCAAGGAAAAATGACGAATAATCTTTTATCTCTTCCAGATCCAAAACCAGCCTGACAGTGTCCTTGCTGTACTGGCCGGCCCTTACTGTCTTTAATATGCCGTCACTAATCGGAAGATTGTTGTTTATTTCTTTTGAGATAATGCTGTTTTTAAAGTCAAAATAAAGCCTGTCCGGCCCTGAGATACGATTACTGGAAATATCCGTTGATTTCGAAAGGTCAACTACTATCCTTGTATAGCCCTTTGATGACCAGTACCTTATGTCTTTTATCTCTGTGACATCTAAGGCATAAGAAAGACTGAATAAAGAAAGGAATAAAAAAATTACTGCGAAGAATGCCGGGATTTTTGACTGCAATATAATTGTCCTATATTTTGTCATAAATCCCAATCTGTTAAACCGCCTGAACAGCGGCAACTTCAGGAAGCTCGCGTTTTATGTTTGCCTCTACCCAATTCTTCATGGTTAAGGCAGACATAGGGCATGTGCCGCAAGCCCCTTTCAGTTTCACATATACGATGTTCTCTCTGACGTCTACAAGCTCGATGTCTCCGCCTTCAGATTTCAGCCCATGCCTTACCTTTTCGAGGACACCTTCCACCTGCTCTCTTGATACCATCAAACCTCCCGTATATTTTATATAATCATAATGGATATACTCTCATTTTTCAAGCTTTATATAGTGATTTTATGGGTTGATTTTAAGAAGACAACAGCGTTTTCTTGAAATTAGACCGGGAAATTATATATCATTAAAAGATGGTTCAGACATTTCTTAAGAGAATATTCGGAACAAAGAACGAAAGGGAAATCAAAAGATTATGGCCAATGGTGGAAAAAGTAAACTCTTTCGAACCCCGGATGGTCTCCCTGAGCGATTCCCAGCTAAAAGACAAGACTGCTGAGTTCAAAAAAAGAATAGAAGGCGGGGAAACGCTTGATGACATCCTTCCGGAGGCATTTGCCGTAGTCAGGGAAGTATCCAAAAGAACCCTGAAGATGCGCCACTTTGATGTCCAGCTACTTGGCGGCATAGTGCTGCATGAGGGAAAGATAGCTGAGATGAAAACCGGTGAAGGAAAAACTCTTGTTGCGACATTGCCCGTATATCTTAACGCAATCGAAGGTAAAGGTGTTCACATAGTGACTGTTAATGATTATCTGGCAAGAAGAGACGCTCAGTGGATGTCCCCGATATATAATTTTCTGGGCCTGAGCGTAGGCGTCATATTGCATGGACTTACCGATGAGCAGAGGCAGGCATCTTATAACTCTGACATAACATACGGCACAAACAATGAATTCGGCTTTGACTATCTCAGAGACAATATGAAATATGACATATCCCAGTATGTTCAGCGAGAACTCAATTTCGCGATCGTGGATGAGGTTGACAGCATCCTTATTGATGAAGCGAGAACCCCGTTGATTATATCCGGACCTTCTGAGGACTCTACGGATAAGTACTATAAGATAGACAAGATTATTCCAAGGCTCCAGATGGGAACTGATTATACGGTTGATGAAAAGGCAAAGACCGCCATACTTACCGAAGACGGGAACACAAAGGTTGAAAGGCTTCTAGGCGCAGGCAATCTCTACGATCCATCAAATATCGAACTCGTGCATCACGTGCTTCAGGGGCTTCGTGCTCATAACCTCTTCAAAAAGGACGTTGATTATATCGTAAAAGACGGTGAGGTGATCATCGTTGATGAGTTTACCGGAAGGCTTATGCCCGGCAGAAGATGGAGCGACGGACTTCATCAGGCAATAGAGTCAAAAGAAGGCGTTAAGATAGAAAGCGAGAACCAGACCCTTGCAACCATTACCTTCCAGAATTATTTCAGGATGTACAACAAGCTTTCTGGCATGACCGGAACTGCAGATACAGAAGCCGCGGAATTCGCAAAAATATACAGCCTGGATGTACTGGTAGTGCCTACCAATAAGTCAATGATAAGGATGGATAATGCTGACGTCATATACAAAACTGAAAGAGGCAAGTTTAACGCTGCAATAAAAGAGATAGAGGAACTGCACAAAAACGGGCAGCCTGTTCTGGTCGGCACCATCTCTATCGAGAAATCAGAGATACTCAGCAATTTATTAAAGAAAAAAGACATACCCCATTCTGTCTTAAACGCAAAATATCATGAAAGAGAGGCAGAGATAATAGCGCAGGCCGGAAGAAGCGGAGCCGTAACTATTGCAACAAACATGGCCGGAAGAGGAACGGACATTGTCCTGGGCGGCAATCCTGACGGACTTGCTAAAGAACTCCTCAGAGAGAAAAAGGATTATACAGAAAAAGATTATAAAAACGCCCTGATGAAAGCAGAAGATATCTGCAAAAAAGACAAAGAAAAGGTTGTGAATGCAGGCGGACTGCATATTCTTGGAACAGAAAGGCATGAGGCAAGAAGAATAGACAATCAGTTAAGAGGCCGTTCAGGAAGACAGGGAGATCCCGGGTCCTCAAGATTCTATCTTTCATTAGAAGACGATCTGATGAGAATCTTCGGCTCTGACAGACTTTCAGGAATCATGAACAAGCTCGGCATGGAAGAAGACATGCCCATAGAGAATAAGCTGGTGACAAGGGCCATAGAAAATGCCCAGAAACGGGTCGAGGCTCACAATTTTGATATAAGAAAGCATCTGCTTGAATATGATGACGTAATGAACAAGCAGAGGACTGAGATATATTCCTTCAGGAGAGAGATACTTCAGGGTGAGACATTAAAGAACAGGCTTTATTCCATGATCGAAGATGTTGCGGATGAACTATTGTTCATTTCCTGTCCTGAGGATAAACATCCTGAAGAATGGAACACAAAGGGTCTTCAGGATACAGTCTACGGTATCTTTGCAGTGACCTACCCTTCTGCCCAGATCGAAAAGCTCAATTCCCTCGCTGAGTTAAAAGATGCGTTTATATCAGCCATCAAAGAGACATACGAAAAGAAAGAATCAGAGATCGGAAGCGACATGATGCGGTATATAGAAAAGATGATTATGCTCCAGGTGGTTGATACCCAGTGGAAAGACCACCTGCTTGGAATGGACCATCTAAAGGAAGGCATAGGATTAAGGGGATACGGCCAGCGCGACCCTTTGACTGAATACAAAAAAGAGGCATTCGATGTCTTTGCTGAGATGACTGACAGGATTTCGATAGAAACTCTGAGCAGAATATTCAAGATACAGATAAGAAAAGAGGAAGCAGTAAAAGAACTACCTAAAAAACAGAGATTAAACTATAATAGGGGCAGCGGATCTGAGATCCAGCAGCCGGTTCATAAGGGGAAAAAGGTCGGCAGAAACGACCCCTGTCCCTGCGGAAGCGGCAAGAAATATAAAAAGTGCTGTGGTGTGAATGCCTAAAATCTTTTTGATCGGCACAAACATACTAAAAAAAGATTATGAGGACGCCCTGTCCCATAAAGATTTCGAGGTATCCAAATTCAGATCCATTGACAATGCCCTCCCCAGAATAGACGACAAAGTAAATCTCATAATATCAGAAAAGGAGCAAGGCAGCAGCAGATCTTTTCAGAAGCTTCTGAAAACAACCTCATGCATTCCAAAACTTGTGATATCTTCTGATTATTCCACTAAGGGATTTGGTGTCTGGCTGAAAGATTCAATTGCCTATCCTGTTTATAAACCATCAACTAAAGAGCTTCTGTATTACATAAAAAGAATTTTAAAGGATAACTCAGCAAGGATCGAGAACAAAAAACTGCAGGAATCCCTTGCAGTAGCAAAAAAAGAGATTGCATTTTTTGAAGAAGTCGGCAAGACACTGACATCCTCTCTTGATCTTAATGAAATACTGACTGCCATTATGAAAAAGACAAAAGAGATGACAAACGCAGATGCATGGTCGGTCTTTCTGGTTGATCAGGAGACAGGAGATATCGTATTTGAAAAAAGCGACAACAAGAAAACACCTAAGATCGAAAAATACAGACTGAAGCTGGGCGAAGGCATAGCAGGCTGGGTAGCCAAGGAAGGAATACCTGTAATAGTCCCTGATGTATCGCGTGATGCAAGGCTTGGCTCAGGCCCGAACAAAAAAGCCTATTTAAAGACAAAATCTCTTATGAGCGTACCGATAAAAAGCCAGGGATCTGTGATAGGAGTGCTGGAAGTCATAAATAAAACCAAGGGAAAACAGTTTACAAAAGAAGATCTTGATTTACTGATGAGGCTGATTGACCAGGCAGCCCTTGCCATTGAACGCTCAGCCCTTTATCAGAAAATGGAAGAGCTTGCACTGACAGATGATCTGACAAAACTCTTTAATACCAGATATCTGAACAGGACAATTGATATGGAGATACAGCGCTCAAACAGGCACCACAGCTCCATTTCGCTGATATTCATTGACATTGATTATTTTAAGGATGTAAATGACCAGTACGGCCATCTGGTCGGAAGCAAAATGCTTGTAGAAATGGGACAGATGATACTTAAAAACCTGAGAAGCATTGATATCGTTGCCAGATACGGCGGAGACGAATTTGTAGTGGTTCTTCCTCAGACAGCAGCCAAGGCAGCAATACAGATCGCAGAAAGAATAAGAGTTTCGGTTGAACAGAATGTGTTTCTGAAAAAGGAAGGATATTCCCTGAAAGTCACTGCGAGCTTTGGCATTGCCTCATATCCTGAGAACGCAAAATCAAAGGAAGAACTCCTGCGTCTGGCTGACGAAGCCATGTACAAAGTAAAATATACCACCAGAAATGGGGTATATGCTATAGTATAACCTTCATGGCTCTATTTAACTACGCAACAAAAGAAATTACACTTAAGGTAGTTTATTACGGGCCCGGCTTAAGCGGCAAGACCACCAATCTTCAGTACCTTCATTCAGCATTGGATTCTTCAAAGACAGGCAAGCTCCTTTCACTCGCTACAGAGACAGACAGAACCCTGTTCTTTGATTTTCTGCCGGTTGAATTGGGAAAGATAAAAGACTTTTCTGTCAGGTTTCAGCTATATACCGTACCCGGCCAGGTCAAATACAATGCAACCCGGAAAGTCGTGCTGAAAGGCGCTGATGCGATAGTCTTCGTTGCTGACTCTCAGAGAGAGATGAGAGAATCAAACATCGAAAGCTTTCAGAACATGAAAGAGAATCTTCTCGCAAATAATATAAATCCTGATGAGATATCAATCGTTTTGCAATATAACAAGAGAGACCTGAACAATGTCATGGCTGTTGAAGAGCTGAATAAGGATTTAAACAACGAAAGCTATGTTTACCTTGAAGGAGAGGCCATAAACGGCAAAGGCGTGCAGGAGACATTTCAGACTGCTACAAGGCTTCTGATAAAAGATATTGCCAGGAAACACAGGCTCGAGATTCAGCCTGCTGCTCCGGCTGAAAAAGCTCCTTCAGCAGAACCGGAAAAAGAGATCAAGGAAAAAACTGTTTATAATGTTCCTGAAGAAAAGATTCCCGTGGAAGAGCCTGAGGAAACTGTTGTGACTCCTCAGGCAGGCGGTTTTGAAGAAAGGGTTCATGGAGAGCCATTTACAAAAATAGAATCACCTGAAAAAACCGTAGAGCCTATATATACATTTGACCAGCAGGATACTGAGAAAAAACCCAAGTCGGCAAAAGAAAGGCTTCTGCAGCTACCGAAACAGTTTGAAGAAGAACCCCCGATAACCGAAACAAAGAAAGAAGAGTACACTCCAAAGATAGAAATACCGGAAAAATCCGAGGAGCCTTTATATCAGTTCCGGAAAGAAGCAATTATAGAAGAACCTCCGGTAATAAAAGAAGATCCCACGCCTGTCATAGAAGAAACCTTTAAAAAGACACCGGTCTTTGAACAGGAACCCGAGCAAAAGGAGCGCACGCTCGAAATGCCGGTATTTCAGAGAGAGCAGAGAGAGACAGCCCGGCAGCCCTTAGTCAAAGAGATTCCCCCTGAACTCATCGAGAAAATTGACAAGATGTCAGAGACCATTCGAGAAGTTGCCCAGCTGCTCATAAACATAAAGATTTCGATAAAAACACTCTCTGATGATGTTCGAAAGTTAAAAGAAGACCATAAAGATATCATTGATTCCAACAGGATACTTTCTGAAAGGATCGAGAAAACAAAGAAGAAAAAACGCTGGTTCGGATCCTGATTTTTTTCGGGTTCAAAGCCTTTCAAGCGTTCTTATCAATGCCTCTGCCTTTTTGAGACTTTCATAATATTCCTTTTCAGGGTCTGAGTCAGCGACTATTCCGGCGCCTGCCTGCACATATGCCTTTCCGTTTTTAATGGTAAATGTCCTTATTATGATATTCATGTCCATATTTCCTGAAAATCCGATATACCCGAATGAGCCGGTATAGGGTCCTCTTGACACAGGCTCCAGTTCATCTATTATCTCCATGCACCTTACCTTTGGAACCCCTGTTATTGTCCCGCCAGGGAATGTTGCCCTGATAGCGTCAAAGCAGGTTCTGCCGGATGCGAGTACGCCTCTGATATTAGATACGATATGCATGACATGGGAATAATCTTCTGTTATCATCAGCTCATCTGCATGAACACTGCCGTAATCTGAGACCCTTCCTATATCATTTCGCTCAAGGTCAATAAGCATTATATGCTCTGCCCTCTCCTTCTCATTCAGAAGCAGTTCTGCCCTCATGATCTCGTCTTCTGCCTTATTCCTGCCTCTCGGTCTTGTCCCTGCAATAGGCCTTGTTTCGATAATCCCGTTATTTACGGATACCAATCTCTCCGGGGAAGAACTGACAATCTGATAATCGCCAAAGTCAATGAAGCCTGCGAATGGAGACGGGTTAATTGAGCGGAGTATCTTATAGATATTCCATGGAGTTATGTCTCCAATCTCAGCAGAGACCCTTAATGAGAGATTCGCCTGGAATATGTCCCCTGCAGCTATGTATTCTTTTGCTTTTTTTACAATTTCCATGTACTTTTTCTTGGACATCTCGGGCTTTATTGATACAGGCTGCCGGATGCCGGACTTATTGATTTCTTCTTTTTTCCTTCGTACGGACTTTTGCAATTTTGAGCTTACCGCTTTCAACTCCTCCACGGCCTCATCATATTTTTCAGGCCAGTTAACATCAATATCAGCGTATCCGAGGTCGGTATCTCTTGCTGCCGGACATATGATAATCCATGCCTTTTTATCAAAATGGTCAAATGCAATCAGCTTGTCAACCATGAAAAAATGCGCGTCAGGTATTGTAAGCCTGTCTTTTGCTGTCTTTGGGAGTTTTTCAAAATACTGCACAAAATCGTAACTGAACATGCCCACAGCCCCGCCCTGGAATGGAGGAAGAGACTCTAAGGGTTTCTGCTTATAAGCTGACACTAATGACTTCAGGCGCCTAAGAGGCATGCCATGAGACACAGCCCTTCTTCCTCGGGTCGTGATTTCTACAGAACCGTCTTTTACTTTCAGAATAAGATAAGGCTCAAAGCCTATAAATGAATATCTCGCTATCTTTACAGGGCCCTTTACACTCTCAAGAAGAAAACTGTTTGGGCCGGAAAACACGGGATAGATAAGGTCAGGCGGCACATAAGGGATTTCAGCTGCTACAGGCGGAATCCCCTTGTCAGAAACCTGAGACAGAAAATCTTTCCTGCTGTGAAGGAGTTGTGGCTTAAAATTTAACATCAAAGAGTCAGACGGTAAGCATCTCCAGGGAGATTAATTCAATGGCCTTAAGGGGATCGCTGTGTGTCAGTATAGACCTGCCCATAACAATAAAATCAGCGCCCTCTTTCAATGCCTGCTTTGGGGTCATTGTTCTGTGCTGGTCATCCGGCGGATGCCAGGAAGGTCTTATTCCGGGTGTTACTATCAGAAAACCACCACCGCAATGGCCTTTTATCCTTGCAGCCTCATGTCCTGAGGCTACAACCCCGTCAAGACCGGCCTTTAAGGCCAGTCCTGAAAGATGCCTCACATGCGTATTAAGGCTATGCTGTATTCCGATCTCATTTTTCAAGACATCCTGCGACATGCTTGTAAGGACAGTAACGCCCAATATCTTTGGTTTTTTCAGGTTTTCCTTCAGGCATAATTCAACTACAGCGTCCCTGCACTTCTTCATCATGTCGAATCCGCCTGATGCGTGAACATTAAACATATAAACGCCAAGCCTTGTTACTGCAATCGCGGCTTTCGTTACAGTATTGGGGATGTCATGGAACTTAAGGTCCAGGAAAACTCTTTTATTTTTTTTATGGAGTTCTTCTATTATCTTTGGTCCGGCACTCGTAAAAAGCTCCAGCCCTACCTTGTATATTTCGACCTGATCCCCGAACCTGTCTGCGAGCTCAAGCGCATAATCAAGTTCTGAGACATCAAGTGCTATTATTAATTTTTCTCTCCAGGGCATATCCTGTTCCTTATATCTTCGGGAGTGTTATCCCTTTTTGCGCCTGATATTTTCCGGCCTTATCAGCATATGAGACTTCGCATAACTCTGAGCCGCCGATAAATATAAGCTGTGCCAAACCCTCATTTGAGTATATCTTAACAGGCGCAGGCGCTGTATTTGATATCTCTACTGTGATGTATCCTTCCCATTCAGGCTCCAATGGCGTTACATTTACTATTATCCCGCATCTCGCATATGTTGATTTGCCAAGACATATTACTATCACATCCCTGGGTATCTTAAAATACTCCAGAGACCTTCCAAGCACAAAGGAATTAGGAGGTATGGTGCAGACCTCTCCCTTATAATCAACAAAGTGTGTTTGTGCGAAGTTTTTTGGATCAATGACGCCGGTGTTCTTATTCTCCAATATCTTGAACTCATCAGCTATCCTCATATCATACCCGTATGAGCTTACGCCATAAGAAATCACGCCTTTTCTGACCTGACTGCTGTCAAAAGGAGTGATCATCCCATTTTCAGCCTTTTCTCTAATCCATCTGTCGTTCTTTACCATTATTGTCACCAGTGATTAGTGACAGTGAAAAGTGTCAGGCAGAATATCTGACGCTGACCACCGGCACTATGCAGGATTCGTTGAGATTAACATATCTTTTCCCTCTTTTCAATAGAGCTGTTTTGTGATATTTTAGAGATGTAATCTTAAAACAAAGGAGGCATCAATGGGACTTTGGGACAGAGTAAAAAGAGACGTTAAGAAAGGAATCGAAGAAGGCGTATCCGCGATGAGACAGGGCGCAACTATTGCCATTGAAAAGGCTGAAGAGCTGGCTGATGAGGGGAAAAAAAGATATAAGGTCTTCGAACTGAAGCAGAAAGTTCAGTCAAACTTCACAGAGCTCGGCGGCAGGATTTATGACCTCTCAGCGCAAGGCGCCCAGAACCCCATGCTCAATGCAAAGGTAAAATCAGCGATTGCCGGCATCAAAAGGCTTGAGAACCAGATAGAAAAACTCGAAAAGCCCTTTTTCAAAAAGCCTGCACCTAAAAAAGGCAAAGGAAAATCAAAAAGCAAAAGAAAATAAAAAACAAACCGGCGGACAAGACGCTGGAGCAACCGGAAAACAAAAAAACATCCACGCTCTGTATCAATGCATCCTGCAAACTAAGAAAGGCAGGATGCAGAGGCTTTGAGGGATGCCCCGGATATATGTCCAGATGATTTTAATATGCTTGAGCATTGCGTATCTGGACTGAAATCGATATTCAGATACTGCTGAAATTCCTTTCAAGCCATGTCATTTCCTAGATTCTATTCTTTTCTGAAGCTCATCGAGAGATAAAAGTTCTCCCGGCATAGCTTTATGTCTTGCCAACCTTTTGTCGAGCTCTGTCATGTGGCTCTGGGGGACGGGAATGGCAGATTCCTCAGAAGAAATACTATCCCAAAGATCCTCGACAAGAAGAATCTTCTCAGGTATGCTAAGTTTCTTAATTTGAGGAATATCTGTTACGCGCACAATTTCT
>CAZBSJ010000031.1:0-11809 GCA_964494165.1 uncultured Nitrospiraceae bacterium | reverse complement strand
ATGTAACTGAAACCAGAAAGGCGGATATAAATTTCGCCATTTCTAATTCCTTCGGGTTCGGCGGGGTTAATGCAGTCTTGGTTTTTAAAAAGGTTTAGGCCTTTTAAAGGCATTTGCGGTATCCGACTTAAAAATATAGTCTTAGTATTACCCTTGTCTGGAGATATTCTCAGTCACCTTAAGCCTGCTTATCAATACAATCGTTTGCGATCGCAACATTGTCAATGAGGATATTGAGATGATTATACGGTTTATAGATACCCTTGATGATAGAACATTTATCGGATCCAGTAGAAATATCTGGAAACTGCGGATGTATTTCAAGCCTTTAGATGTGTTGAATTTTTTGAACAGTCAGGGCATAACACACGAGGCATTTTACAAGCAGTGCTATCTCACCTAATTGAAGGATATTGAGATACCCCTTCAATTGCAGTAGTCAAAACTTAATCTGACACGTTCAGGTTATCCACTAAAATCAATTGTGGCGAATAGGACTCTTCTTATTTTAAGAACTAATCTCAATACCTAATGGTGGAGGTTGTGAGCTAAATGGTTTTATATTGAGTTAGTAGCAAGTAGTCCAGTGGTTTTGCGTTTGAGTTCTTGAACAATCAGGAATCGAATGTTTGATGTCATGCGAAAAAACTCTTTCCATGCATATTTAGTTATTAATCATCCGGATATTCAAAAATCCAAGTCTGTCTATTTTTCTGTTTTATGCGTCTCTTGATAATTACAATATTATGAGATAGGTTAATTCAAAACAATAAATCCCGCTATAGAATCGAGCAAGGCATTAAGTTTCATTTCAGCAACTGCTATGTATAAATTTAATTTAATTAAGCAAAATTAAATTAAATTGGACTTTAAAACTTCAAACTGATAAGTTTATTGAAAACTCAAAATTTTTCTATTAAGCAATTCTAAATAAAATAGGGGAAGGGATTCAAGAAAAGTGTTAAATATCTATGGGAATATTTTTACCTTTTTCTTGGTAGGCGTAGTCTCTATTTTCATTGCTATGTCACTGGTTAAATTAATAGCTCCGTACAGGCCTGGCATTGAGAAAAATAAAACTTATGAATGCGGTGAAGAGCCTATAGGCACAGGCTGGATAAACTTCAATGCCAGATTTTATTTAATCGCTATTTTGTTCATCATATTCGATGTTGAGATTGTGCTTATTCTGCCGGTCATTCTTCAATATAAAGATTACATATCCAAGGGTCTTGGGCTTATCGCTTTTTTTGATATCTTTCTTTTTGTTGGAATATTATTTTTGGGACTTTTATATGCCTGGAAAAACGGTTATCTTGAGTGGGTGAGAAGCGTACGCAGGCAGCTAAGAGTCGACGGCAAAGTAATCAGGATAAAAGAGATAAAAATAGAAAAGATTTCTTGAGGTGCTTTAATGTTAGAAAGATACAACGTGGTAAACAGGTTCTCAGAAGACCCGAATATGATCCTTACAAAACTGGATTATGCTCTGAACCTTGCGCGTTCTAATTCAGTATGGTATTTGCTGATGGGACTGGCATGCTGTTCAATAGAGTTGATGCAGACCGGAGGACCAAGGGCTGATATTGATCGTTTCGGTGCGCTTTTTAGAGCAACTCCCAGACAGTCTGATCTTATGATTGTAGCTGGGACAGTTACTCTCAAAATGGCTTCAAGGCTGAGAAGGCTTTACGAGCAGATGTCGGATCCCAAGTATGTTATTGCGATGGGAAGCTGTGCCAATTGCGGCGGGCCTTTTAGCAAAAGTTATTCGGTGCTGAAAGGGGTGGATAAGATAATTCCGGTTGACGTTTACCTGGCGGGCTGTCCTCCACGACCTGAAGCCCTCACAAATGCTCTTATAATGGTGCAGGAAAAAATCAGAAAAGAGAATTACTTCCTTAGGAAAAAAGAATAACATGAATCGCAGTGGGCTTATAGAAAAGTTAAGGCAGAGACTTGGAGACTTTGCGCAGGATGTTATGGAAATGAAAAACAATGACATTATGCTTTTGATTAAAAAGGACTATGTGCTTCAAATAATGGGAATCCTTAAAAAAGACCCTGACTTCAGATTTACTGTTCTTATGAATCAACTTGGCACTCACGAGGATGAGCGCTTTAGCGTTATCTATAATCTTTACTCTTTTGAGGCAAAACAAAAACTTACAGTAAAGGCATATATTGAAGACTCAAATCCGGAGATTGGTTCTGTTGAGACAGTATTTAAAGGCATAAACTGGTTTGAGCGTGAGACATACGATCTTTTGGGTATCAGATTTATTGGACACAGCAATCTAAAACGCTTGCTCTTGCCTGAAGACTGGATAGGGCATCCTCTCAGAAAGGATTATGCATATCCTGATGAATATTCGGGGATAGATAACTCTGATAAACGTGTTTGCGAGTCATCAGGTGATAAGGAAACCAATGAGTAATTTCTCGTCACAGGAAATGATTCTAAATATGGGACCTCACCATCCGAGTACCCATGGTGTTTTGAGGTTTATTCTTCAAAGTGATGGTGAGATTATGGTAAAGGCAACTCCTGATATCGGATTTTTGCATAGAGGGATTGAAAAGATAGCAGAACAGTTACCTTATCAATCTTTTATGCCATATACGGACAGAATTGATTATTTAGCCTCTTTAAACTGTAATCTGGGATATGCTCTGACAGTAGAAAACCTTTCCGGAATAGAAGTGCCTGAAAAAGCGGAGTATCTTCGTGTTATTGGAGCAGAGCTTACGCGCATAGGAAGCCATCTTATTGGCGTAGGTGCACTTTTGCTGGACCTGGGGGCTGTAACCCCTTTTGTTCATACCCTGAGGGAAAGGGAGACTTACAACAACCTTTTGGAAATGCTTTGCGGTTCGCGGCTTACGCATAATTACATAAGAATTGGTGGCGTAGCTTTTGATGAGCCTGCTGATTTCAGGGAAAAAGTCCTGAAGTTCATTGACCACATAGAATATGAGTTTATCCCTGAGTTTAATGAGATGATTTCCTTCAACGTTATATTGATTAATCGTTTGAAAAATGTAGGTGTCATATCTGCAGAAATGGCTGTGGACTACACACTTGTTGGCCCTAACCTTAGGGGCTCTGGGGTCAGATATGACGTGCGGAAAGATGATGCTTATGGCATTTATGACAGATTTGAGTTTGATGTGCCGATTGGTACGGGTAAAATCGGCGCTGTCGGGGACAGTTTTGACCGCTACTGGGTGCGTATTGGCGAAATAATCGAATCTTGCAAGATAATCCGTCAGGCAATCAACAAGATGCCCGAGCAGGGTTCTGTGAGAACCAAGCTCTCCAGAACATTTAAGGTTCCGCCAGGCGAAGTATACATGCGCACTGAATGTCCGCGTGGAGAGATGGGATTTTATCTTATAAGTAAGGGAGGCACGACCCCTGAACGGCTTAAGATCAGAACAGGTTCTTTTTCAGCAATTACGATTATTGAAGAGATAAGTCAAGGTGTTATGGTTGCGGATTTAGTGGCTATCATCGGAAGTCTTGATATCGTAGCCCCTGAGATAGACAGGTGAAAATGTATAGTTTTGCAAATGAAGTTAACAGATTTTTTGAAGAGGTGTTTAAAAACAACTGGATACCGGGCACGTTTTTAACAATATTTGCTTATCTTATCCCGGCCGTAGTTGTTCTCGGAGTGATAGGAAGCATAAGTGGAATGCTTACTTATCTGGAGAGAAAGATATCTGCTGATATCCAGAACCGTATTGGGCCGAACCGTGTCGGACCATACGGCCTTTTTCAGTTTATTGCTGATGGGGTTAAGCTGTTACTTAAGGAAGATATAATACCTGATGCTGTTGATAAAAAACTCTTTAAGATATCACCATATATAGTTTTTTCATCGACTGCTCTATCTGCTGTTGTGATACCTTTTGGCGGTCCGTTCATTGTTGCAGACATGAATATAGGTCTGGTTTTCATAATTGTAGTCAGCTCGCTGTTGGTTGTAGGATTTCTGATGTCGGGATGGGCGTCTAATAATAAATGGGCGCTTCTGGGAGGTATACGATCTACGGCTCAGATAATAAGCTATGAAATCCCGACTGCATTTTCGCTTTTGAGCGTTGTTTTAATCGCCGGTACATTTTCTATGCAGAAGATTGTGCATATGCAGGGACCTATGCCTTGGCAATGGTTCATATTTCATAATCCTTTTAGTTTTATTGCGTTCATCATCTTTTTTATGTCGAGTCTGGCAGAAATAAATCGTCTGCCTTTTGATTTCCCTGAGGCGGAAAGCGAACTTGTGTCAGGATACAATGTCGAGTATTCCGGAATGCGATTTGCCCTTTTTTTTGTAGCGGAATTTGCAAGTATTTTTATAGTAGCTGCCCTTGCAGTGGCAGTATTTTTGGGCGGCGGCAATATAGGGATGGACCCTTATAAGAGTCCATTGTTGTATAAATTTCTTATGGTAGGAGTATTTTTTTCCAAGGTTATTCCTCTCTGTCTCATTACCATATGGATAAGGTGGACATTGCCCAGGCTAAGAATTGATCAAATGATGTCGATATGCTGGAAGTATTTTATTCCTTTTTCATTTTTTTGTCTTGTGATGACCGCGATATGGCTGATTGTTTTCAGAGGGAATGGAATTTTCTGGAGGGCAGCTGTCTGAGGAATATGATAAAAGAATATTTTTCAAATATTGCATATGCTTCGCGCTCCTTGTTCAACAGCATGCGCATCACATTTCATTACTGGATAAAAGAGCCCTCTATAACCATTGAATACCCTGACCGGCTGTCAGGAAAAAAAATAGAAGATTTTATCCCTGACAGATATAGGGGGTTTTTGGGATTAAACGCCGATAAATGCATTGGATGCTTGCAGTGCTTTAGGACTTGTCCGATAAACTGTATTCTTATAAAAATTGTAAAGAAAGGCGATGTCAGGCACATCATCCGTTTCGACGTTGACCAGTCTAAGTGTATGTATTGCGGGCTTTGTGTTGAAATATGTCCTGCAGATGCACTCATTTTCACTAAAAGATTTGAAGGGGCCAGTTATAGCATAAAAGATCTCTGCAGCAGCCTGATAAAAGATGATATTCCGATTGCAAAAGGCGCGCAGAACTCGGCGGGGGCTGACAGATGACAAATATTGAGTTAAAGGATATTGTATTTATTTTTGTATCTATGATGACTGTTGTCCCTGCATTTTTTGTCGCTTTTTCAAGAAATATTCTTCATTCAGCATTTGCCTTTTTTTTTACGCTTCTTGGGACATCGGGGCTGTATTTTTTTATAAATTCTGAATTTCTTGCAGTTGTGCAAATAATTGTTTATATCGGCGGAGTTTCGGTCATAATTCTTTTCGCAATTCTTCTTACAAAGGATATTAATATGGTCAAAGATTCAAATGCTATTTCAAAATATCGTGCAGTATTAGGAGGCGGGATACTTATCCCCATGTTTATATTTTTAACCTTCATTGCTTTAAAGTCTGACTGGATTGATTTCACTGTGAGTGCCGGCAAAACCTCTGAAACAACAATTGAAGCTATTGGTGAGTTATTCCTGAATAAATATCTTTTGCCTTTCGAAGCAGTGTCCATTCTTTTGCTGGCTGTGCTTATTGGAAGTTTAGTTATAGCGCGGAGGTCAATGAGATGAGCGGACTTGTTTGCATACAAAGCTATCTGATAATAAGTTTTGTTTTGTTTTTTGCGGGATTTTTCACTGTAGTTTCCAGGCGAAATGTCATAGGTATATTCATGGGGATAGAACTTATCCTTAACTCAGCTGCGTTGAATTTCGCTGCAATAAGCAAATTGACACATAAAAATCTTGAAGGGCAGGTATTGTCTGTTTTTATCATAGTGCTTGCTGCAGCAGAAGCAGTTATTATCCTTGCTTTCTTGCTGTCAATTTACAAAAAACAGCGAGATATTAATGCTGATAACCTTAACTTTCTGAAACATTAATCGAAATGATTGAGTTTATTGAAAATTACGGATTTTTGATTATTTTATTTCCTTTGTTGGGTGCCATTACGAATGGCATTTTTAGCAGGCTTTTTCCGGAAAAACTCAGGGATGAATATGTTGCATGGATTGCGTGTACCTCTGTATTTTTGTCATTTCTACTAGCAGTCGCTGCATTTATTCAGATAAACGACAGGCCTGATAAAGCTTTGATAAATACAGCATACACGTGGATACAAGCGGGTAATTTAAAGGTTTCAATGTCATTTCTGTTTGATCAGTTGAGCGTGGTCATGATACTCATTGTTACGGGACTTGGCTTAATTATTCATATTTATTCTGTCGAATATATGAGGGGAGATTCAGGTTATCCCCGGTACTTTTCTTATTTGAATCTTTTTATCTCAGCCATGCTGTTGCTGGTTCTTGCTGATAATGCACTCATTATGTTTATAGGATGGGAAGGTGTTGGTATCTGTTCTTATCTTCTGATTGGGTTCTGGTATGATGACTCTAAAAATGCAATCGCAGGCAATAAGGCATTTATAGTAAACAGGGTCGGTGATTTTGGCTTCATACTTGGATTATTCATACTGTTTTGGAATATTTTTGAAGTAAGCCTTGCCGGGAATTTCGAAGCAGGAGCTGAGCTTCTCAATTTTGAATTTATAAAATCACATGCTACAGCCCTGATTGACAAGAGTTTTTTAGGCGTAAACGTCCTGACATTGGCAGGCATTCTGCTCTTTTTCGGCGCCACAGGTAAATCTGCTCAGATGCCACTTCACGTATGGCTTCCGGATGCTATGGCTGGTCCGACCCCGGTCAGCGCATTAATACATGCTGCCACTATGGTAACGGCAGGGATATATATGATCGGAAGATTCAATTTTCTTTTTGCAATGAGCGATGTTGCTCTTACTGTTATTGCTTATACAGGTGCTGTTACTGCTTTTTTAGCCGCTACAATGGGCTGTGTGCAGAATGACATAAAAAAGATTCTTGCCTATTCCACAATAAGCCAGCTTGGCTATATGTTTATGGCGATGGGCGTCACAGCATTTTCAGCAGGCATATTTCACCTGTTAACGCACGCTTTTTTTAAAGCGTGTCTGTTTCTCTGTGCAGGAAGCGTGATTATTGGCATGCATCATGAACAGGATATCCGCCTAATGGGGGGATTGCGAAAAAAAATGCCTATAACTTTTCTGGCATTTTCAATTGCGGCGTTGTCTATAGCCGGAGTTCCGCCATTCGCTGGTTTTTTCAGCAAGGATCAGATTCTGTGGAATGTGTTAAGCAGCAGTTATGGGAGTAAGACTCTTTTCATTGTCGGTCTTCTAACTGCCGGGTTAACCGCTTTTTATATGAGCCGCATGTTTATCCTGATTTTTTTGGGAGATACGAGAATTACTGAAAATAATAATCATTTTACAGCTTTAAATGAAATTAAGGAATCTCCGTCTTTGATTATTTTGCCGCTTTTGATCCTGGCTTTTTTTTCTGCAGCAACGGGTTTTTTAAATATGCCTGAGATATTTGGCGGAGGAACCTGGTTAGATAACTTTTTTGCGCCGGTTTTCGGAAACACTGCCAATCATGAAAATGAATACAATCATGATAAAGAATTCCTTATGATGTCTGCATCGGTAGGAATTATTTTTGCAGGTGTACTTTTGGCTTTGTTAGTTTATCGCTTAAAGCCTTTGCTGGTCAAACGCTTTACTGCTAGATTTCATTTTATGCATGTCCTTGTTTTAAGAAAATACTTTATTGACGAGATTTATGATTATTTGTTTGTGTCAGTTGTTATTTTTTTTGCAAAACTGGCTTCATTTTTTGACAGGTATGTTATAGATGTTATAGTAAACCTTTTTGCATATCTTTTGAGAATAAAGTCCTTTCTGATAGATATCGCAGACTCGCTTTGGGTTGATGGCGCTGTTAATTTTGTTGCAGACAAAACTCTTTTTTTAGGTAAAAAAGCGCGAAGTCTGCAGTCCGGCAGAATCCAGGTTTATTTAGTTGTTATGGCACTGGCACTTATGGTCGCAATGGCATATAAATTGATTATGTGGAGGTTTTAAAACATGATAGATTTTATAAGAGGTCATTTGCTTTCCTTGATGGTTTTTATCCCGCTTTTAGGGGCAGTTTCGGTTCTTTTTATCCCTCGACACCGACATGCAATGATTAAATATATTTCTCTTTTCTTCACTATGCTGCCTTTTTTGCTTTCATTTTATCTTTATTCGGAGTTTGACCAAAATGCATCCGGTTTTTCTTTCGACAAGGGGCTTCAGTTCATTGAAAAATATGAGTGGATTAAAATGTTTAAAATTAATTACTTTTTGGCAATTGATGGACTTAGTCTGCCAATGGTACTTCTTTGTTCGCTCATATGTCCGCTTTGCATTCTGGCGTCCTGGCAGTTAAAAGAAGGCGTGAAGGGATATTTTTTTCTCTTCCTTTTTTTAGAGACTGGTATGATGGGTGTATTCTGCGCTCTCGATTTTTTTCTTTTTTTTATATTCTGGGAAGTAATGCTGCTGCCAATGTATTTCTTAATCGGGATATGGGGTGGTCCAAGAAAGGAGTATGCTGCAATAAAGTTTTTTATCTATACCCTGATTGGGTCAGTGATGATGCTTCTGGTCATGATTTATTTTTATATTGCTTCAGACCCTCATACATTTGATATTACAGAGCTGGCCGGAGCCCGCTCAATGTTTAAATATGCCACCCTCTGCTGGTGGGCATTGTTTATTGCTTTTGCGATTAAAATTCCTCTTTTCCCTTTTCATACATGGCTGCCTGATGCGCATGTTGAGGCCCCTACGGCAATAAGTGTTGTGTTGGCAGCAATACTTCTTAAAATGGGCACATATGGAATTCTGAGGGTGAACTATACAATCCTGCCGGATGTTACTTTTGGAATGTCGCAAATTATGGCGATTTTGGGAATGATTAACATAATTTATGGCGCTCTTTGCGCAATGGCGCAAAAGGATCTTAAAAAACTTGTGGCTTATTCCAGCATCAGCCACATGGGCTATGTGATGCTTGGCATGGCTAGTTTTACTGATGAAGGGCTTTCCGGTGCTGTGTTTCAGATGTTTAATCACGGCGTTATAACAGCAATGTTATTTTTGCTTGTTGGCGTTATTTATGATAGAGCGCATCACAGGGATATAACGGGTTTTGGCGGATTGGCTAAGGTAATGCCTAACTATTCTTTTGTTGCATTTCTTGCATTTTTTGCGGCTTTGGGTTTGCCTGGACTGAACAGTTTTATCAGCGAGGCTTTGGTGCTTTTGGGCTCATTTAAAAAGTACAGTATTATTACTGCTGTGTCTGCCACAGGAATTATAATTACTGCTGCATACTGTCTTTGGACGCTTCAAAGAATCTTTCTTGGCAAATTAAATGACCAATATTCAACAATGCCTGATATTAACGTAAGGGAGACTCTGAGTCTTATGCCTTTAGGCATCATAACCATAGCTCTTGGTGTCTTCCCTCATCCGGTGCTTAATTTAATGAAGTCAACTCTCGGTTATCTGAACGAGATTGTGATTAAGGCTGGCGGCTAAGCGTTTATGGAGAGGAGCTTAAGTGCTGAATAATTTAGAGAGCCTTAGATTTATAGTGCCTGAGATCTTTCTTTCCTCTGTTATTATATCTATGCTTGTCGGAAGTTTTTTTATTGAAAGAGGGCTTGGAAGGACCAAGGTTTTCTATTTGCTTGGCACTTTTGCTCTTGTTTGCACGCTTGGCATCGAACTAGTGTTAAATTCAGGTTCAACGATTGCTGCCAAAGACCTCTTTTTTGGATTGTTGAGATTTGATCCGCTTACTCATTTTTTTAAGATAATCTGTATTATTTCCTCTATTTTTTTTGTGATTTTTGCTTATCTCTCCAGAGAGACTACGTGGAAATTCCCTAATGTTATGGAATATATGCTCCTGATGCTTACACTTACCCTTGGAATGATGTTTTTATGCGCTTCTGCAAATTTTGTGATGTTATACCTTTCGCTTGAATACATAAGCTTTACTTCATATCTGCTTACAGCTTATATAAATCGCGATGATAGGACAATTGAGGCTGCTACAAAATATCTTATCTATGGCGGCGTGTCATCTGCTGTGATGGTTTTCGGACTATCGCTTCTTTACGGAATTACCGGCACGCTGGATTTTGCGGCTATTTATCACTATCTACAGGAAAATAATGTTTCTGAGATTATGCTGTCAATCTCATTAATATTGATATTCGCAGGGATAGGATTTAAAATTGCAGCTTTTCCTTTTCACTTTTGGTGTCCTGATGTGTATGAAGGCTCTCCGATGCCATTTGCCGCTTTTTTGTCAGTAGGTCCCAAAATAGCGGGTTTCGCTTTTACTCTTAGATTTTTCTTTCAGATGTTTGTTTCTTCAGATTCGCAAGGAGGATTAGTTTATTTGGGCACGGACTGGTCAATCCCTTTTGCTGTTATTTCAGCGCTGACAATGACGATTGGAAATCTGTCTGCCCTGCATCAAAAAAATATCAAAAGATTTCTTGCTTTTTCGAGCATTGCGCATTCAGGGTATATATTGATGGCATTTGCAAGTATGAACGAGCTTGGGATTGCTGCCGTTTTTTTCTATTCGGTTGTTTACCTTATCATGAATCTTGGAGCATTTTTAGTTGCAATTATAGTTAGCAATGAATATAACACTGAATCAATAGAGGCATACGAAGGGCTTGGCTGGAAAGGCCCGCGCGGAATTTTTTTAGCGTCTGCTTTTACTATCTATCTTTTTTCCCTTACCGGCATCCCCCCGTTTGCCGGATTTATAGGAAAGATTTATCTGCTTTTAGCCGTGGTTAAAAAAGGGAGTATGCTATACTGGCTTGCATTAACTGCTGTAATAAATACTGTTATATCTTTTTATTATTATGCACGTATTGTCTGGCTGATGTTCTTTGTGAGGAAAGTCAGAAGAACAATGGACGCAAAGTTTGGCATGAGTCGAACACTCGAGTATTCTGTGCTCGGAGGACTTGCTTTCCTTACGATTTTATTAGGAATATATTGGGAGCCTCTTGATAAAATTGGCCGAATTTTAGCATCTGCAATGATTAGATGACGGTTCTTATATTAACTTAACGATAATGCCGGAGGATTGCTGATATGAAGATAAGGGATATTCTTAAAGAAAAAGGCAGGGAAGTAATAACCATTCATACCGATGCTGGCATAGCTGATATTGCATATGTGATGATGACTAACAAGATTGGTGCGCTGCTTGTTGAAGAAGAGGGAAAGCTTGCAGGCATAGTGACGGAACGTGATATAGTTTTTGTTCTTGGTGAAACCGGCGGAGGATTAGCTGGCCTTACAGCAGCGGATATAATGGTTAAGAAAGAAAACCTTATTGTTGCAGAGCTAGACGATGACAGTGACCAGGTTATGGCTGTAATGATACAAAAAAATATAAGACACATGCCTGTGATGGAAGAAGGGGAGATAATTGGAGTTCTTTCGATAAGAGATGTTGTGAAGGCCCATGTAAAAAAACTTCAGGCCCAGGTTCATTTTTTGTCAGAGCTTAATATATAACATATTAATAAAGCACTTCGGGTGCGAATAATACTTATCTGCAGGTCTTTTTTTTCTTTTTATTATCTTTGGCGGCAGGAACAGGTTTAAATCTACTGTCCTGCAACTGTCCTGTTAAGGCTAGTCAGACAAACTAAACTTTATTTCTAATCTTCTCTAACCTCTTGATAGTTAAGTGTTTTTGCTTGGTGGCGGGGGGAGGATTTGAACCTCCGACCTTCGGGTTATGAG
>CAZBSJ010000030.1:0-11816 GCA_964494165.1 uncultured Nitrospiraceae bacterium | reverse complement strand
ATCTCGTTTTCTCTTAATTAAATCTTAGAAACGTTTCTCTAAGGTTAAGATAATCTATCTTTAAGCATATTGCACACCCTCTCTCTGAACCTCTTTATGTGCGAGCCTTCCCAGTAAACATTACCGCAGTCATCACACCTCATGAACCGGTTTGTGTGGATATAGACATAGTCAGGCACGAGGCCTTTTACGTCTCTCTTATCCTGGATATCAGTAAGGACGCCGTTACATGCTGTGCACCGTGCAGGCTCAAAACCGCTCACATTTAATCCAATGATTATCTCCCCAAGCTGTTCAAAAGTGTCATTTGAATTGATAAAGAAATAATCCGTGAAATCCTTAAAGCGGAGAAAGTGGGTGTCTCTGGTAAGGACCATCCTGTTTTCCTGGCGTGCCATTCTCAGAAGCTCTGCATCGCTAATGTCTCTGTGATAGAGGGTGTCAAAGCCAAGAAGCCTGAGCCATCTTGCAAGACGGCCGAGCATGGCATCAGCGATAAATTTAAGGTTGGAAGTTTTTGATTCTGAGTCCGGAGATTTTTTTATTCTTTCTCCAGACTCAGAACTCATGGATTGTTTTAACTCTGAGCAGCTGGCTCAGGGGCTGCAAGCAGTTGCGGAAGTTCTCTCTTAACAAATGTGTTCCTGTACTTTGCTATGCCTGTGCCGGCAGGTATTACCCTGCCCATTATTACGTTCTCTTTAAGGCCTCTGAGCTCATCTATAAGGCCGTTTATAGCAGCTTCAGTGAGAACCCTTGTAGTTTCCTGGAAAGAGGCTGCTGATACAAAACTCTCTGTTGTCAAAGAGGCCTTGGTTATGCCCAGCAATAGAGGCTTACCCTGTGCAGGCCTTTTGCCGTCTGCCTTAACCCTGGCATTTACTTCCTGGAACAGCATTCTCTCAACCTGTTCGCCGATGAGAAATTCTGTGTCTCCGGGATCTTCGATCCTGACCTTCTTCATCATCTGTTTAACGATAACCTCTATGTGCTTGTCATTTATCGAAACACCCTGCAGCCTGTAAACCTTCTGCACCTCATCAACAAGATATCTCTGAAGCTCTTTTGGCCCAAGGATATCGAGCATGCTGTGAGGGTTAACAGCGCCGTCCATCAGAGGCTCTCCGGCTTTGACCCAATCCCCTTCATGCACGCTAACGTGTTTTCCTTTGGGTATCAGATACTCTCTGGTCTCATTGCTGCCCCTGACCACAACTACTCTCATTCCCTTATGAGCGCCTCTGAATTCGATCATACCATCGATCTCTGTAACGATTGCCTGTTCCTTTGGTCTTCTTGCCTCAAAAAGCTCAGCAACCCTTGGGAGACCGCCTGTGATGTCCTTTGTCTTTGTGGTCTCACGAGGTATCTTTGCAAGGATATCGCCGGGTGCGACAATGGCGTTCCTGTCAACCAAGATATGCGCGCCTGAAGGAAGCAGGTAACGCGCAAGGTTGTTTGTGCTCGGGATCTTGAGCGTTGCCTTTCCGTGTTCGTCTTTAATCGAGATCCTGGGCCTCATGTTGGTTGGATAATCGATAATAACCTTATGTGAAAGTCCGGTTACCTCATCAACTTCTTCCTTAACAGTAATGTTCTCTACTATATCGCCAAGTGCGATCTTTCCTCCAATCTCTGTAAGTATAGGAGTTGAATATGGATCCCACTCAACTAGTTTCTGACCGATATCAACTTTCTGGTTATTTGAAACCAAAAGTTTTGCGCCGTAAACAATGGGGTATTTCTCTTTCTCTCTTCCTTTTGAATCAGCAATGGCAATACTGCCGTTCCTGTTGATTACAACCAGCAGGCCTTCTCTGTTCTTAACGGTGTTTATGTTTATAAATTTGATAGTCCCAGAGTTCTTTGCCTCTAACACTGTCTGTTCTACAACCTTTGATGCAGCGCCACCAATATGGAACGTTCTCATGGTAAGCTGTGTGCCAGGCTCGCCGATGGACTGGGCTGCGATTACGCCTACAGCCTCTCCAAGGCTTACGGCCTCGCCCCTTGCAAGATCCCTTCCATAGCAGGAAGCACACACGCCGAATTTGGACTGGCATGTAAGAACAGACCTTATCTTAACTTTATCTACGCCGGCATCGACTATCTTCTGGGTAAGTTCTTCATCCAGATGATTGTTTCTCTTGGCGATTATGTCTTTGGATATGGGGTCTTTGATATCTTCAGCAGTCAGCCTTCCGAGAATCCTTTCCTCTATGTGCTGGATTATCTCTCCTCCTTCTATCAGAGAGACAACTACAATGCCGTCAGTCGTTCCGCAGTCTTCTTCTCTTATTATCACGTCCTGTGCAACATCCACAAGCCTTCTGGTGAGGTATCCTGAATTTGCTGTTTTTAAGGCTGTATCAGCAAGTCCTTTTCTTGCGCCGTGAGTAGAGATAAAGTACTGCAACGGCGTCAGACCTTCTCTGAAGTTTGCGGTAATCGGAGTCTCGATGATCTCGCCCGAAGGTTTTGCCATCAAACCTCTCATACCTGCAAGCTGTCTTATCTGTGCCGTGCTTCCTCTTGCGCCAGAGTCAGCCATCATAAAGATGCTGTTGAATGATCTCCTTTCTTTGAGATCTTCCTCTGACAGTTTCTTTCCGTCCTCAGCGCCAAGTTCTTTCATCATCTCATCCGCAATCTTTTCAGTAACATTGGCCCAGATGTCTATGACTTTATTGTATCTCTCACCCTGGGTTATAAACCCGTCTGCATACTGTTTCTGAACATCAATTACTTCCTGCTCTGCATTCTTTATAAGGTCCGGCTTTTTTGAAGGCACATGCATGTCTGCCATACATATGGATATCCCTGATTTAGTTGCATACTCGAAACCGATCTTCTCCAGTTTGTTCAGGAATGCTACTGTTTCCCTCCTGCCGGCCTTTATATACGAATATTCTATAATCTTGCCAAGCTCTTTCTTGGTCATTTCCTTGTTTATGCTCGAGAACTGTATCGCCTCAGGCGTTATCTCGCTGAAGAGCACCCTGCCGCAAGTTGTTTCAACAAACTGGCCGTCAATCTTAACCTTAATACCTGCATGCTCTTCGAGCACCCCCGAATCATAAGCTATGCGCACATCCTCAGGATCGGCAAATGCCTTGCCCTCGCCTCTGGCGCCTTTTCTCTCTTTGGTCAGATAATATATCCCGAGAACCATGTCCTGCGTAGGAACCACTATAGGCTTTCCGTTTGCAGGCGAGAGTATGTTATTCACTGACATCATGAGAACTCTTGCCTCTATCTGGGCTTCGATCGACAACGGCACATGCACTGCCATCTGGTCGCCGTCAAAGTCAGCATTGAATGCTGTACAGACTAACGGGTGCAGTCTTATTGCCTTGCCCTCAACGAGTATCGGATCAAATGCCTGAATGCCAAGCCTGTGAAGGGTCGGCGCACGGTTTAAAAGCACCGGATGCTCTCTGATAACCTCTTCAAGCGCATCCCATACCTCAGGGGATTCTTTTTCAACGAGTTTCTTTGCAGCCTTTATAGTTGTTGCGTGTCCTTTTTCTTCAAGCTTGTTAAATACAAAAGGCTTGAACAGCTCAAGCGCCATTCTCTTGGGAAGACCGCACTGATTAAGCTGGAGTTCAGGTCCGACAACAACAACAGACCTGCCGGAATAATCAACACGTTTCCCGAGCAGGTTCTGGCGGAAACGCCCCTGCTTTCCTTTTATCATGTCGCTTAAGGATTTCAAAGGTCTTTTCGTGGAGGTCTTAAGTACGCGGCTTCTTCTTCCGTTGTCAAACAGGGCGTCAACTGATTCCTGCAGCATCCTCTTCTCGTTTTTTATTATTACGCTGGGCGCCTTAAGCTCCATCAGCCTCTTTAATCTGTTGTTCCTGTTTATTACTCTCCTGTAAAGGTCATTAAGGTCTGAGGTTGCAAACCTTCCCCCCTCTAATGGCACCAAAGGCCTTAGGTCAGGCGGGAGGACAGGGACAACATCCATTATCATCCAGTCCGGTTTATTCTCAGAGTTCTTGAATGCCTCGACAACCTTAAGTCTCTTTGTAAGCTTCTTCTTTATTCCGATGGATGAGGAGTCTTTTATCTTCAGCTTTAAGTCCTTGCTCAATACTTCGAGATCAAGCCTTCTGAGAAGCTCCCTTATTGCCTCGGCTCCCATGCCTGCCTTGAATCTCGCTCCGAACTCCGCAGTCTTTTTCTTGTATTCCTCTTCGCCCAAAAGTTCTTTCTCTTTGAGATCAGTGTCTCCTGAATCAATAACAACATAGTTTTCAAAGTAGAGCACTTTCTCGAGCTGACGCATAGTCATATCAAGCAGTGTGCCAATCCTGCTCGGCACTCCCTTAAGGAACCATATGTGCGCAACAGGGGTTGCAAGTTCGATATGACCGAGTCTGTACCTTCTTACCCTTGACTGGATTACCTCTACGCCGCACTTGTCGCATACGACTCCTCTGTGCTTCATCCTCTTGTATTTTCCGCATATGCATTCCCAGTCCTTCATCGGACCGAAGATCTTGGCGCAGAAGAGACCGTCCCTTTCAGGCTTGAATGTACGGTAGTTTATTGTCTCAGGCTTTTTTACCTCTCCGTAAGACCATTCCCTTATCTTCTCAGGCGAAGCAAGCTTTACTCTTAATGCTTCGAAGTCTGTCGGATTTTTGGGTCTTTGAAATATAGTATAGATTTCGTCTGCCAACCTACTCCCCCTTACTCTTTTTCTCCAGAAGCTCGACATCCAAGGCGAGACTCTGGAGTTCTTTTATTAATACGTGGAAAGACTCCGGCACTCCTGGCTCCAGAGTCGCATCACCCTTAACTATTGCCTCATACATACGCGTCCTTCCGGTAACATCATCGCTCTTTACAGTAAGGAACTCCTGCAGTGTGTACGCTGCTCCGTATGCCTCCAATGCCCACACTTCCATCTCTCCCAGTCTCTGGCCTCCGAACTGAGCCTTACCGCCCAACGGCTGCTGAGTAACCAGAGAATAAGGACCTATAGAACGTGCATGCATCTTATCATCAACAAGATGATGAAGCTTCAGCATATACATGCATCCTACTGTAACCGGCCTCTGGAATGGCTCTCCTGTCTTTCCGTCATAGAGCGTTATCTGGCCGGTTGAAGGCAGTCCGGCTTTTTCCAGAAGCTCTTTTATCTCGCTCTCTTTTGCGCCTTCAAACACAGGGGTAGAAACATGCAGTCCCAGCGCCCTTGCCGCCCACCCGAGATGAGTCTCAAGTATCTGGCCCACATTCATTCTCGAAGGAACGCCTAATGGATTCAAAACAATATCTACCGGAGCTCCGTCAGGAAGATACGGCATATCCTCTTCAGGCATAACCACTGCAACAACACCTTTATTCCCGTGTCTTCCAGCCATTTTGTCTCCTACCTGGATCTTTCTCTTCATGGCTATATAGACCTTAACAAGCTTGTTAACGCCGGGAGGAAGCTCATCACCTCTCTTGACGCGGTCGATGCTCTCATCGTACCTTGCCTCAAGGTAGCGGATATACTGGTTAGCCTCATTATTTATTGCATCAATCTTTTCCTTCACATCCTCGTCAGTAACCTTTATGTTCAGAAGATGCTCGTCCTTAACAGCTTCCAGCTGTTGGTCTGTTATCTTTTTGCCTTTCTGGCATACAACTTCCTTTGTCCTGGAATCCTTAACATCATCCGTGACTTTCTGGTTTGCAAGCAGATTCCTTATCTTCCGGTATTTATCTTCCCTTACAATGCGAACCTCTTCCTCAAGATCTCGCTGCAGCCTCAGGATGTCGTCTTCCTCTATGCTTTTTGCCCTTTCATCTTTTTCTGCTCCCTTTCTTGAGAATACCCTTGCATCTACGATGGTGCCCTCAATTCCCGGGGGTACATAGAGACAGCTTTCCTTTACGTCCTCAGCCTTCTCTCCGAATATTGCCCTCAGAAGTTTCTCTTCCGGCGTAAGCTGTGTCTCGCCCTTTGGAGTTACCTTTCCTACAAGTATGTCTCCGGGCTTAACCTCAGCGCCTATCCTTATTATGCCGCTCTCATCAAGATCCTTCAGTGCCTCTTCACCCACATTGGGGATATCCCTTGTTATCTCCTCAGGACCAAGCTTGGTCTCTCTTGCCTCCAGTTCAAACTCTTCTATATGAATCGAGGTAAATACATCTTCCCTGACCAATCTCTCGCTTAAGAGAATAGCGTCCTCAAAGTTATAACCTCCCCAGGGCATAAATGCGACAATAACATTCTTGCCTAAGGCTAGTTCGCCAAGATCAGTGCACTGGCCGTCTGCAATTACATCGCCCTTTTTAATCGAATCACCTACATTTACGATCGGAATCTGATTTATGCTGGTGGCCTGGTTTGATCTCTGGAATTTCACAAGATTATATATATCAACTCCGCCGCCGTCTTCTGTTGCTTTTACGACAATCCTTGCTGCATCAACGCTTTCTATAACTCCGGCTTTTTTTGCTATAACAACAGCGCCTGAGTCTCTTGCAGCCACATGTTCCATGCCTGTACCGACAACCGGCGACTCTGAAATCAGCAATGGTACGGCCTGTCTTTGCATGTTAGATCCCATTAAAGCCCTGTTAGCATCGTCGTTTTCAAGAAACGGGACCAAGGCGGCTGATATGCCCACGATCTGCTTGGGAGCCACATCCATGTACTGGACCTCATTAGGCGTAACCATTCTGAAATCTCCGCCTACTCTTGCAGAGACGGTCTCGCCTAAAATATTCCCGTCTTTGTCCATAGGGGACGTTGCTTCTGCAATGACAAATTTTTCACCCTCTATAGCAGAAAGGAATTCTACATCTTCAGTAGCCCTGCCATTTGAAACCTTTCTGTACGGAACCTCTATAAACCCAAACTCATTCACCTTAGCATAGCTTGCCAGAGATGTTATCAGTCCTATGTTTGGGCCTTCAGGCGTCTCAACAGGACATATTCTTCCGTAATGGGTCGGGTGTACGTCTCTGACCTCAAAGCCTGCCCTTTCCCTTGTAAGACCTCCGGGGCCCAGCGCTGAGAGTCTTCTTTTATGAGTAATCTCAGACAAAGGATTTGTCTGGTCCATGAACTGGCTAAGCTGGCTGGTGCCGAAGAATTCCTTAACAGCAGCCATCACCGGCTTTGCATTAACAAGGTCATGAGGCATTGCAACTTCGAGTTCTGTCAATGACATTTTCTCTTTTATCGTACGCTCCATTCTCACAAGCCCTATCCTGAACTGGTTTTCAAGGAGCTCGCCTACGCCTCTGATGCGTCTGTTGCCGAGATGGTCGATATCATCAACCTCTCCTCTGCCTGTCCTTAACGAAAGCAGATAACGGACTATCTCGACAATGTCCTTGTCTGTAAGTACTCTTGAAGTAAGCGGGACATCAAGCCCGAGCCTCTTATTGAGCTTTAATCTCCCTACAGGCGAGAGATCGTATCTCTTAGCGTCAAAGAAAAGCCCGTTGAACAGTTCCCTTGCAGCATTAATCGTAGGAGGTTCTCCCGGCCTTAACTTTCTGTAAACTTCGACCAATGCCTCTTCCTGCGTATTGACCTTATCAGTCAAAAGCGTATCTCTCAAAGAAGAGAGGTAATTAGCATTATCTATAAAAAGGAGATCAAGCGCCTCGATTTTTGCATCGATTATCTTGTTGAATATCTCTTCTGAGATAACCTCATTCCCCTCAAGCACAATCTCGCCTGTTTCAGGGTCTACAATATCTTTAAGCGTGATCCTTCCTATTATTTCATCTTTAGAGATCGGGATTTCCTTTATCCCTGATGCTTCCATCTTCCTGATTGCTCCCTTTGTTATCTTGCTTCCTTCCTTTGCTATAACCTCTTTTGTCTGGGGAGCAACTATATTCTGCGAAACCTTTACGCCCACAAGTATGTCGCTTACAAACCTTGTAAACGACTTGCCCTTTGTATTAATCGTCTCTATCGGATAAAATGTCTTTAACAGATCCGCATTTGAATATCCAAGGGCTTTTAATACGATTGTTGCAGGAAGTCTCTTCCTCCTGTCAATCCTTACGTAAAGGATATCTTTTGTATCGAATTCAAAATCAAGCCATGAACCTCTTGACGGAATGACCCTGGCTGAGTACAGAATCCTTCCGCTTGCATGTGTCTTGCCCTTATCATGGCTGAAGAATACTCCTGGAGAGCGATGAAGCTGGCTGACTATAACACGTTCGGTTCCATTAACGATAAAAGTTCCGGTGTCGGTCATCAAAGGAATCTCTCCGATATATACCTCCTGTTCCCTTGATTCCTTCAGCCTCTTTTCTTTTCCTTCTTCTGCCTCATAAAGGTTAAGCCTAACCTTTATCTTGAGCGGAGCAGAGTATGTTATCCCTTTCTGAAGACATTCCCTGACGCTGAACTTGGGCTCTTTTACGATATAGCCAAGAAAATCCAGCGTGGCTGTTTCATTATAGTCTGTTATAGGGAAAATACTGTTGAAAGCTGCCTGAAGCCCCATATCCTCGCGTTTGTCAGCAGACAGGTCTTTCTGCAAAAACTTATCGAATGAGTTTTTCTGGATATCAATCAGATTCGGCACTTCCAGAAAAGGAGAAACCTTACTAAAGCTTAATCTCTCTCTAAACACCCTTGCCATATCTCTCCTTACTTTACTTTAATTTAGTTGGCTAAAAAACAAGACAAGGCTAAAGCCAAGAAAGGTATCAGTCTTAACCTTAGCCTTAATCTCCTCATTTACTTAATCTCTACTTTTGCTCCCTGCTCTTCAAGTTTTGCCTTCATTGAATCCGCTTCCTCTTTTGAAACGCCGGTCTTCAATGGCTTTGGCGCGCCGTCAACAAGGTCTTTTGCCTCTTTAAGGCCGAGACCTGTAAGCTCGCGGACAACTTTGATTACCTGGATCTTTTTGTCGCCTGATGATGCGAGAATTACATCAAAGCTTGTTTTTTCCTCTGCAGCAGCAGGGGCTCCTGCAGCTGCTCCGGGAGCAGCTGCTATGGCAACAGGCGCTGCGGCCGTAACACCATATCTTTCTTCAAACTCTTTAACGAACTTTGACATTTCAAGTACGCTCATAGTATCAAAAAACTCAAAAACCTGATCCTTTGTTACTGACATTTATTTAACCTCCATTTAATTTTTAGTGTCAGTGATTAGTGTCAGTATTTTTTACCGGCACTTACACTCTTAATTTGCACTTTTTTTAGTTTCCAATGCCTTCATCGCATATGCAAAGCTGCTGACTGTTGCTGACAATGCACCGGCCATCTTGCTCAATGGGGCCTGTAAGACGCCTGCCAGCACGCTAAGAAGAACTTCCCTTGACGGCAGTTCAGCTATTGACTTGATGTCTTCTGCATTGCACAGCCTGCCTTCCACTACTCCGCCGCTTATCTTAAGCTTGGCGTTTTTCTTTGAGTACTCAAGAACCTTTTTAGCTGCTATTGCCGGATCTGCGTATCCTATGGCAACTCCCATAGGTCCCTTGAACATAGTCTGTGCGACAGATACCGGTGTATCTCCGGAAGCCCTCTTTGCGAGAGTGTTTTTTACAACCTTGTACTCTACTTCTGAACCGCGCAGACTTTTCCTGAGATCAAACAGATCCGCAACAGTAAGGCCTTTGTATTCTGTAAATACAACAACCTTTGACCTGCTAAATTTTTCCTTGAGTTCCTCGATTAGGTGTGATTTTCCTTCCTTATTCAGCTTATCCTCCTTTCCCAGAGACAGGTCTCCGACCCGTTGGCCACTGACCTATCGGGGGAAAGCGTCTCGGTAGGCTGGCTATTGCCAATTATAGACCGGCAAATTAATATCTGCAGGTTCTGCCTACGGTCTCTGACTGTATTTTCCAGCAGCCCACATGGCTGCTTTTTTTATGCAAACTTTATTTTGCCGCCGTTAATTTGCCCACATCTACTGAAACACCCGGGCCCATTGTTGCTGACACTGCCACCTTTTTAAGGTATTTACCTTTGCTTGTAGGCGGCTTGGTCTTTATTACAGAATCAATTACTGCCATGGCATTCTCAACAAGTTTCTGCTTATCAAATGAGACCTTGCCTATCGGCACATGGACAATTCCGGCTTTTTCATTCTTGTACTCGACCTTTCCTGCCTTGATTTCCTTAACAGCCTTTGCAACGTCAAAGGTAACAGTGCCAAGTTTTGGATTAGGCATAAGGCCTCTGGGTCCCAGCACCTTACCCAGCTTTCCAACAAGCCCCATAATGTCAGGGGTTGCAACAGCCTTATCAAAATCAAGCCAGCCCTTCTGTATCTTTTCTATAAGGTCTTCTGCACCGACATGGTCTGCGCCTGCATCTCTTGCTTCCTTGTCTTTCTCGCCTTTTGCGAAAACAACCACTCTTACCTTCTTGCCGGTACCATGCGGCAGAACAATAGCGTTTCTTACCATCTGATCTGTTTTTTTGGCGTCAATCCCAAGATTTATTGCCATATCCACCGACTCATCGAATTTTGTAAATGCTGAATCCTTCACAAGGCCAATAGCGTCTTCCAGAGAATACTCTTTTGTCCTGTCAACCTTTTCTTTTGCTGTTGTAATCTTCTTCCCCATGTTCAGTTCACCTCATCCTTTTCTCAATTAATCTACTACGTCAACTCCCATGCTCCTGGCAGTTCCGCGTATGATATTCATTGCCATATCAAGAGAATGGGCGTTAAGATCAGGCATCTTTGTCTGGGCTATTTCCTTGACCTGCGCAGAGGTTATTTTTCCAACCTTATCTTTATTGGGAACCCCTGAACCCTTAATAATCCCAGCAGCCTTTTTAATAAGTTCAGAAGCAGGCGGCGTCTTTGTTATAAACGTAAACGTCCTGTCTGAATATATTGTTAATACTACAGGCACTATCGTGTCTCCCATTTTCTGGGTCAGCGCATTAAATGCCTTACAAAACTCCATTATGTTTACACCATGAGGCCCCAGCGCCGGCCCTACAGGCGGTGCCGGATTCGCCTTGCCTGCTGGTATCTGAAGCTTTACCTGAGCAGTTACTTCTTTCTTAGCCATTAAAAACCTCCTCTTATGCCTTCTCTACCTGGAAAAAATTTAACTCAACAGGCGTTTGTCTGCCGAATATGCTTACCATTACACGAAGCCTGGCGTGATCCATGTCAACATCTTCCACATAGCCCACGAAATTGGTAAACGGCCCGTCTGTAATCCTCACCGTCTCATTTTTCTGATACTGCGTCTTAACCTGGACAGCATGCCCCTTCTCCATCTGCTGCAATATCACATCAACTTCTTCCTGAGACAGCGGCACAGGATTTGAGCCGCCCACAAACCCGGTAACCCTGGGCGTCTTTCTTACAAGATGCCAGGATTCATCATCCAACTCCATCTCTACAAGGATATAACCGGGATAAAATTTCTTGTCGCTCTCTTTCTTGCCACCGCCCCTGAGTTCAATGACCCGCTCGGACGGGACAAGTATCTGAAATATCTTTTCCTCAAGGTGTTTCTTCGACACCTTGTCTGCTATAGACTGTTTTACTTTTTCTTCTGACCCGGAATAAGTATGTACCACGTACCAGTTTTTTGACATTATTTCTACCTCAACAGTTCTCTTACAACCTTTGAAAGTCCGATATCAACGATACCTAAAAAGACAGAGATAAGAACAACCGCGATGATTACGACCCAAATAGAACCCACGAGTTCATCTCTGCTCGGATAAATGACCTTTTTAATCTCGACCTTTACTTCGCTTAAGAATTCCTTAATTTTCTGTATCATGATATTTAATTACCTCTCAAAAAATAATGGCAGGCCAGGAGGGATTTGAACCCCCAACCC
>CAZBSJ010000029.1:0-12624 GCA_964494165.1 uncultured Nitrospiraceae bacterium | reverse complement strand
ATCTGCATTATTCTGGTTCAGTTTTATTGGAATTCCAATAGTATATGATCATATAAAGAAGGGAATAAACTTTTGAAGCTTAATTTGAGCTGTATAGCATATAAAAAGTCTCGTCTTAGGGAAACAATCCGCAATAAAACAAAAATCTTACGCCAGTAAAATATCCTGCTCGTCTGCTTCCCTGTCCTCAAATAACGGTACCCACTTCTCATGCTTTGTAAGCACAAATACCAGTTCTTTCTGACACCCTTCGCACCTTCTGATCTCTGCACCGCTGATGCCCAATGCCCCTGCCTCGGCTGATACAACCGGGTGTGAAACAGTCTCATACTTGTGAACGTGTTTCATTGGTCTATCCTCCTGTTATTAGGATACAGGAATCGTAGAACTGTGTCGAGTCAAAAAACAAAAAGGGGACAGAAAACTCCTGTCCCCTTTCATAAGACGATAACCTTTAAAGCTTACTTTATAAGTCCTTTTTCTCTCAGGTATTCTTCGCTTGGAATTTCGACAGAACTTGCTCCGCCGCCATAGGAATACATAAGCTTGCCGACATCGATCATCTCTCTTAAGGCCTTTTTAACCTCTGCCTGATCAAGTCCGGCTTCCTCAGATATCCCTCTTATTATGTCTTTTTCCTTCAGCTTCTTTTTACCTTTTGCTGCTTCTACGAAGGCAAAAATCTTGTCTTTTAATTCATTACTATCCATGTTCTACCCCCGCTTATAATATAATTTTTTGTGCAGAAAGGCAGTCCCGAGAATCGGGACTGCCTTTCCATTGTCAATTTACCACTTAAATGTTGATGCTGTTCTCATTGTGTCTCTCATGAATGTGAAGTCGTCAATGCACTGGAATGTGAAATCAATGTTTGTGAGCTTGAAGAACTTCTCCCATCCAATCCTCTCTATCCATTCGCCTACTCTTTCGTGTTTCTTTGCATTCTTTGCATAAACTTCAATGATATGCTTGATGGCAGCAACTACCTTCGGCCATCTCGGCGGCTCATTGGAGATGTAAGGAATTACCAGCTTGGAGAACTTAGGATTTGACCTAAGGCTGCTTACCTTGCCGCCAACCACTATTGCAACACCATCGCGGTCAGGATCTTTAATGCTGATAGGCGGGCAGACTGTAAAGCAGTTACCGCAGTACATGCATTTTTCTTCCTTAATCTTGACGCTCTTTTTGGCAGGATCAGGACTGATAGCATGCGTAGGGCATGAGCCTATAACAGTCGGAAGCTCGCACATATTTTTGAAATTGTCGTGGTTAATAGTCGGCACTTTGGTATGGACTGCAACAATAGCTATGTCAGAGCAATGAACTGCGCCGCACATGTTAACACAACAGGCAACTGCAAGCCTGACCTTATTGGGAAGTTCCTTTGTCGTAAAATAATCATAGAGTTCGTCCATCATAGCCTTAACAAGGCCTGAGGCATCTGTCGCTGCGCTATGGCAGTGAACCCATCCCTGTGTATGGACCACATTGCTTATCCTTGGGCCTATGCCGCCGATAGTGTATTTTTTGTCCTTTAATTCCTTCATCAAAGGATCAAGCTTCTTTTCGTCAGATACAAGGAACTCGACGTTATTTCTTGTTGTATAACGCAAGTGGCCGCCGCAGTATTTCTCTGCAATATCGCAATGCTCACGTATTGTATCAGTTGATAGAAGTCTCGGTGAAGCAGCCCTTACGGTCCAGAGTTTATCTCCGCTCTCTGCGACATGAACCATGCTGCCCGGAGTCAATTGTTCATGATATTTCCACTTTCCGTAATTCTTCTGGATAACAGGCGGTAAAAACTGTTCAAAGTGAGGCGGGCCTATATCTGTTTTTCTCTGAGGTAATGCCATTATGATATCCTCCTTAATGTATTTTTATTTATCTAAAATTTGTATTTTCCTGTTTTCTTTTCTTCTGCTTCTTTGGCCTTGAATTTTGAGATGTCATCCTCTGTAAAGAAGAAGAATGGATCTTTTCTCGGCTCCTTAATCTGCTGCGGCTGAGGTGGTACGCCGATAGCCTCAAGGAATGACCTCATGCCTTTCATCTCGATAACCTCGCCGATTCTCTCTCTCGGCTTGGCATTCTCATCCCACCAGTCCCATATCTTTCTGATAAGGTTCTTAACCTCAGTAAACGGCGGCTCAACCTTAATGAACGGGACGATGACCCATGAAAGGAGTGAGCCTACGACAATAGGAGCCTTACTTCCGATACAGATGGTCGCGCCCCTTTCTTTGCCGGGCCTTAAGGCCTTTGTCATCTTGGCTATACAGTGCATGCATCTGTTACATTCAGCATTATTTATCTTGAGCTCTTTTCCGTCAAAACTCATACACTGTGTCGGACACATATTTACGACTTCTGCATTTATGTCCATCTTCTTTGCGTAATTCTTAACCTCGGACTGGTCGATCTGTATGTCGCCCTTCCAGGTTCCGATTATGGACATATCAGCACGCGCTATGGATGCAACGCAGTCGCATGCGCAGCCAGCAGCCTTTATCTTGAATTTATATGCAAATGTCGGCCTGTGGATCTCGTCCTGGAATTCCTGTGTAAGCGCATATGTGAGACCAAGCGTATCGTAGTTTGTCCATTCACAGCGGCCTGGTCCAACACAACAGCTCGGAGTCCTTAATGCAGAGCCTGAACCGCCAAGGTCCCAGCCCCTTGAAGAATACTCTGCAAATATTGCCTCAAGCGATTCTGTCTTTGTGCCTAAGAGAACAAGATCGCCTGTTGAACCATGCACATTTGTCAAACCGCTTCCGTATTTATCCCATATGTCGCATATTTCTTTCAACGCCTTGCTTGTATAAAAAAATCCGCTCGGCTGATTTATTCTTACGGTATGGAAATGGGCAACGCCCGGAAACTCGTTTCCAAGCTCAGAATACCTTCCGATAACTCCACCGCCATAACCGAGAACACCGACGATACCGCCGTGCTTCCAGTAACCAACCTTAGTGCTAAAGCACTTTTCGAGATGACCAACCGCATCATTAGACATCTCATTGTTCTTGGCAGCTTTCTTCATTTCAGTAACAAAGCTAGGCCAAGGTCCTTTTTCCAAGTCGTCAAGTAAGGGTGTATTGTACTTCTTGCCAGCCATAACTCCTCCTTTTTAGTTATTGATTTTGAAAAACTTTTGGTCTTCTAATCAAAAGAAGATGCAGTTTAACGTAAACTACACAGAGTAATACACCAAAAGTATAATGGTCAAATAAAAAAAATTAATCTATAAATCACAATTACTTATCTTTTCTTTAAAATATGCGACTATGAGATTTTCAGGGTCTTATCTCAGCTAACATAAAAAAGTTTCCGGAAAGGCCGGAAAGGAATATTCAGCTGACTATAAAATATACGTCCTCGGAGAAGTGATTGTCAAGCAATAAAAAATCAAACGCCATTGCTGAAAAATCTTATTGCATCCTTGACCTTATCGAGATTGACCTGCGTATTAAGGCAGGGGCCGAACGGCCTTTCATTAGGCACACCAAAGACCGGCAAGGGATAGGTATCAACTATTCCGCTGCTGAGGTCAGTCTCGCACGCAACCGCAACTATAGCATCAGGACTGGTCTCTTTGACAATGCGCCTTGCAAGGGTGCCGCCTGTCGCCACTGAAAGGTTCAATTTGTTTTCATCAGCTATCTCTATCAGTTCTTTTATCTCGCACTTTCCGCAGCCTTCGCAATTATGTATGTTATGGGTAAGCCTTATACGGCATTCATCTACCTGAAGACAGTGAGGCAAAAGTATCAGGATATTTTTCGTCTTTGGATTTTCAGACATGACCAGCCTGTTGTTAAGATTAATAATGATTCTTTGAAGCCGCTCTTTCTTGTCCTTTTTAAAAGAGCCGACAACCATAAAAATAGGATAAAACACCCTCAGTACCAAACCTCTAATCCATCTATGCTTCATCTGTGAACGTCCCCTCTTTTATGTTCCTGCCCTGCAGAAATGCCGAGACTGTCATAACCTTTTTACCCTCTGGCTGGAGTTCTCTGATTAAAAGCAGGCCGTTTCCGGTGCCGATTAATAACTCATCTTTGCGTGCCTTTTCTATCCTGCCTGATTTCCCCTCGCCATCAGCAGGTTTTACTTTTATAAGTTTAATCCTTTCGCCATTTAAATGACAATAAGCAACCGGCCACGGATACATTCCGCGCACAAAATTAAAAAGCTCAACTGCTGTCTTTGACCAGTCAATCCTTCCGTCCTCTTTTTTTATTACAGACGCATAGCTTGGCTCACCTGTCTGCGGCTTAGGGGTAATCGAGTTGTCAGCAATACCCTCTATTGTTTTAAGCAAAAGACCTGCCCCAAGCTCTGAGAGCTTCCTGCCCAGTGTTTCTGATGTATCATCGATGTCTATCTTAATTTCCCCCTGCAAGAGTATGTCTCCGGTATCAACTCCCTCATCCATAAGCATTGTTGTAATTCCGGTGACCTCCTCGCCGTTTATCAGGGACCACTGTATCGGAGCAGCGCCCCTGTACTTTGGCAATAAAGACGCATGAACATTAATGCAATTATATTTAGGAAGTTCGAGTATGCGTTTGGGTATTATCTTCCCGTAAGCCACAACGATTATGATTTCAGGTTTTATATCCATGAGAATATTCAAAAAATCCTCATCCCTCATGGTCAAAGGCTGCAGGACTTGAATCCCCTTGCTCATTGCAACTTCTTTTACAGGAGATTGCGAAAGCAGATGTCCTCTTCCCTTTCTCTTATCAGGCTGGGTCACGACAGCAGCTATGCTCTTCCCTGACTTAATGAGCGCATCAAGCGACGGAACAGCAAATGAAGGAGTGCCGAAAAAGACTATACGCATTTAAGTGCTGTGCTTCTTATGACGTTTTTTAAAGAACTCTCTCTTAATCGGACTTAGCCTGTCTATAAGGAGAAGGCCGTCAAGGTGATCTATCTCATGCTGCAATGCCCTTGCAAGAAGCCCTTCGCCCTGAATCTCGATCTTCCGGCCTTTTCTGTCAAGACCGCTTACCAGTATCTCTTCAGCCCTTTTCACCTGGGCCTTATACTCAGGAATGCTGAGACAGCCCTCTTCGTCCTCGATATTTCCGCTTTTCTCGATGATCTCAGGATTTATCAGAACTATTAGAGGAGTCTTCTCATCAACAGCGCTTATGTCTATTACGCATAGCCTTTTTGAGACACCCACCTGATTGGCTGCAAGGCCTACGCCTTTGGCAGCGTACATCGTCTCTATCATATCATCTATGAGACTCTGGATAGTGGTGTCAATAGAGATTATCTGAGCAGTCCTCTCCTTAAGAATCTTGTCCGGGTATGTTTTAATCTCAAGTACAGCCATTGCTTATATTTTACATCAAAAACAGGGAGAAGCGGAATTTTATAAGTCGCGGTGCATTACATTGATGTAAACAGAACGGTTTTTTATCAGGCCTGAGATCTTTTCAGTTATGGCAGGCGAGCGGTGTTTTCCTCCTGTACAGCCGATTCCTATCGTAAGATAAGTCTTCCCCTCTTTTATATAATGCGGTATAAGGAAATTGAGCAGCCCGCCCAATTTTTTTATGAATTCCTTTGTCTGGGGTTTTCCGAACACAAATCTCTTAACAGCCTTATCAGCGCCTGTAAGGTCCTTAAGCTTTGGAACAAAAAAAGGGTTTGGGATGAACCTTACATCAAACAAAAGGTCAAGATTCTGGGGAGTCCCGTATTTATAACCAAAGGATATGAACGTCACAGACATCGCCTTTCTTTTTTTCTCGTCGCCGTATAATGAGGTTATGTAAGCCCTCAGCTGATGCGGAGTATAAGAAGAAGTATCTATAACAGCATCAGCCCTTCCTCTTATTGAAGAAAGCATCTCATGCTCAATATTGATACAGTCTTCGAGGCTGACATTCTCTGCCCTTGCCAGAGGATGGGGCCTCCTCGTCTCCTTGAATCTCCTGATTATCACACTCGTTTCTGCCTCGAGAAACATAATCTCATGCCTGTATTTTTTTCTCAGGGATGAAAGAACAGAATCTGCCTTTGAAAGGAATGCGCGCTCCCTGATATCAATGCCGATGGCTATTTTCCTTATATCGCTGTTCTTAACAAGCTTGGATATGAATACGTCAATCAATGTGACAGGCAGGTTGTCTACGCAGAAAAAATTAATATCTTCCAAGGCCCTTAGAGCTACTGTCTTGCCTGAGCCAGAAAGACCTGTGACTATGATTATGGCTGGTTTCAATTTACTTAGTCGGTTCTATTAATCCGAAATTCCCGTCCCTTCTGCGGTACACGACATTTATATCACCGCTTGTCTCATTGGTAAAAACAAAAAAATCCTTATCGAGAAGTTCCATCTGCATTACCGCCTCATCAGGGCCCATAGGCTTCACGTCGAAACGTTTCTTTTTTATGATCCTCCCTGTCTCTGCAGGCACGGCCTCTGCCGTTACCTCTACGGTCCTTCCTTCACCCTTTCTGTGCGAGACAAGTTTTTCTTTATATTTTTTAACCTGTTTTTCAAGCTTTTCAACCACCTCATCTATCGAAGAATATATCTCTCCTGTCACGCTCTCTGCCTGTATTAATGTCCCGTTTGCCTTCAGCAGAACTTCAGCCTTATGCCTGTATTTCTTCTCGATGCTCAGCGTAATCACAGCCTCACTTATATTCGACAGATATCTTTCGAATTTAGTAATCTTCTCCTCTGCATAACTCTTCAATGCCGGGGTAATACTCAGATGCCTTCCGTTAATTATTATGTTCATGTCTTCCTCCTTGCTGTATGTAAAACTTAATCAAATCTCTTTCTCTGGTTCTGAGAAGGGATCTTAAGTTCTTCTCTGTATTTCGCGACAGTTCTTCTTGCTATTACCACATTGGAATTTTTGAGCAGCTCTACAATCCGCTGATCGCTCAAAGGCTTTTTAGTGTCTTCTTCTGACACTATCTTTGCTATCAGTTCCTTTACAGACGTGGATGAAACCTCTCCCATGTCTCCCTGCAGGGCGCTGCTGAAAAAGTATTTGAGGCAAAAAACCCCATGACTGCATGATAGATATTTGTTCGAGGTGACCCTGCTTATGGTGCTTTCATGCAAATCCAGGTCAAGAGCAACATCCTTAAGATTCAACGGCCTTAGATGCTGGACACCCTTATCAAAGAAATCACGCTGAAAGTTCAGGATGCTCTCCGTCACCCTGTATATCGTCCTGTTCCTCTGATCAAGGCTCTTCAACAGCCATGATGCAGAACGCAGCTTTTCTTCAAGAAACTGCTTCTCTTCTTTCGAAAAAGAATTTTTCTGGGACAAAAGCTTCCTGTAAAAACTGCTTATCCTTAATTTCGGCAATCTTTCGTCATTTAATATAATCTGGTATCCGTCATCCACCTTTACTACAAAGACATCAGGGACAACGTAATTGGTGCACTCGCTCGAAAAGTTTCTTGCCGGCTTGGGTTCCAGCCCCTCAATGACCTTAACAGCGGCAAGCGCATCATTCAGAGAGACATCATATGTCTTCGCAATCTGGTTGTAGTTTTTTTTCTTCAGGTCTTCAAGGTTATTAGAAACGATCTTTTCAGCCAAACTGTCTGTCAGATCGAGCTGTCTCAGCTGAATCAACAGGCATTCTTTCAGATACCTTGCTGCAATACCCGGAGGATCAAAACTCTGGATAAGCCTTAAGGCCTTTTTTGTATTCTCGATGTCTGTATTAGCAGCTGCTGTTATCTCTTCATCCGTAACTGTAAGATAGCCGTTGTCATCTATGTTCCCGATTATGACATCGCCCACCTGTTTCAGCTCATCCGAAACATCCGAGAGCCTTAGCTGCCACATCAGGTGGTCATATATATCAGTCTTTTTGCTCGTGAACTGCTCAAAGCCTGGCGTTGCAGTCGTATCAGGCACAAAATATCCGAGGTCTCTTCCGTCACTGCTTCTTTCTTCAAAATACTCATCAACTATAAATTCAGATGTCTCAGAGACCATCTTCTCCAAAGGCGACTCAGTATAATCCCCGTCCACTGAACCTTCCATTGAATCAATCTCTTCCCTGCTCATTTCTTCACGGGGAGTCTCTTCAGCAATCTCCTCAAGGAATGGGTTCTCAATGAGTTCCTGCGATAAGGTCTGAGAAAGCTCAAGCTGCGGCATTTGCAGCAGTTTTATCGCCTGCTGCAGCTGAGGCGTAAGAACAAGTTTCTGGGAAAGCCTGAGTTCTAATTTATTTTCAAGCGCCATTAAAGTCTGAAGTCCTCCCCAAGATATGCCTCTCTTACCTGAGGGTTGGCAACCAGGCTGTCCGGCGCGCCCTCGGCAAGTATTTCGCCGTTGCTAATTATATAAGCCCTGTCTGTTATCATTAAGGTATCTCTTACATTATGGTCTGTGATAAGAATTCCGAGCCCTTTATTTTTAAGATAAGTAAGCATCTTCTTAAGCTCAATTATCGCGATTGGGTCTATGCCTGTAAAAGGCTCATCAAAAAGGATAAAAATAGGATCAAGCGCCAGAGCCCTTGCAATCTCGGTCCTCCTCCTCTCACCGCCTGAAAGCCTGTATCCGTCCCTGTCAGAGAATTTCCTGAGATTAAATTCATCCAAAAGCCCCTCCACCCTGTCTGCAATCGCGGAATTCGGGTAGCCCTTTATCTCGAGCACAGCCTTCAGATTGTCCCTGACCGAGAGCTTTCTGAATATCGATGGTTCCTGCGGCAGATAGCCTATTCCCCTCCGTGCCTTCTGGTACATTGGCAGGTGTCCGATGTTTTCGCCGTCAAGGAGTATGCTCCCCTTTTCAGGCTTGATGAGTCCCACTACCATATTAAAAGTCGTTGTCTTTCCTGCTCCGTTAGGCCCCAGCAGTCCGACAATCTCTCCGGTGCTTACATACAGGCTCAGGTTCGTAACAACATGTTTCTTGCCATAGTATTTGGAAATGCCCTTTACTTCCAGTAAATGCAATTACTTCTCCTTCTTGTTATCGAGCAAGACCCTGCTGTTCTCCACAATTGACCGGTCTTCCTTAAACATGTATGTCATCTTTGTTCCTGTAACAATGTTTCCCTTTTCCACTGCTGATGGCTCGACTGTGAATATGACCTTGTCAGTGTCTGCAAAATATTGCGCCACGCCGGAGGTGACCACCAGATCCTTTTTAACAAGCTTCACCTTGCCTTCTGCATCTATCCTCGTAACATTCCCTGTCTGGTCAGAATAATAAACAAGCATTTTGTCAGAATAAAGCGTCATCTCCCCTGTCTTTGCAACAACTGAGCCCTCGAACAAAGCAGTGCGAGCCTTATTATCAGCAGAGAGCTTTTCCGAGGTTATAACAATAGGCCCCCTGACCTGGGAAGTCTTCTCCTCTGAAAAAGCCCAGCCCGCAAGGAAAAGTATGATTATGCTAGCGGTAAAAAGTTGCCTTAACATCCTTTAATATCCTCATCTTCTGGCCGGAATCTGCCTCAAGCCCTGATCCTTCCACATTAAACTTCTTTCCTTCAATCCTCACATTCCCTTTTGTAATAATTTCTTCCTTTGACTGATTCCATTTAACAGAATCCGCTGTTATCGTGTAATCCTTTGTAATGGCTGTTATCTGTCCGTTAAGGGAAAGGTCCCTCTGTGCAAAGTCATAAACCCCGTCAGGCGCCTGTATCGTCATGCCCTTAACCTCAATAGTCATGGAAACATTTGTAAGCATGGCCTTGTCTTCGCTTTCCATGATATCAGCCCTTTCAGCAGATAAGGTCCAGACCTTATTGCCGTCTTTTTTATTGATAATCTTTAATCCATCAATAAAAGAATTTTGCGCGAGCAGAATATCCTTTTCAGTCTCTCTCCTGGTGCCGAAGAAAAAAACTGCCAAGAGAAAAAAGATGGAGCCTGCAAACAACAGCTTTTTTTTCATATATAAATTGTATCACTATAAATTAAGGCATGTAAAGGGAAATGCCTGAATCATGACCTGATTAATGGAGCGGGCGACGGGATTCGAACCCGCGACCTTCAGCTTGGGAAGCTGACACTCTACCACTGAGTTACACCCGCACAGAACTAATTTTTTATAAATCAGCATGAGGCTAAAAGTCAATCGTGGCCGGGACACCTTCAAAACAAACCCCTTTTCCCCACGAAAGAAACATATTCATTATAACACAATGGCTGTTTATCCAGCGGGCTTCTTACGCCCATGATTCCCGGATAGTTTTCGTCATACCCGAGTGTCTTAATCGTGCCTGTCTGCCGGACAGGCAGGCATCCAGTGTCTTTCATTTCTGGATTCCCGCTTTTCCGCCCCAGCGGATCAGCCGAGGCTGACGCGGGAATGACACACACTGGGTGATATGCTATTCCCTCTGAAATTGTTTGTTATCAGGGAATAAAGGTTATATTGATTACCTAATTACTTTCTGGTATTATCGAGTTAACTATCTAATAACTGGTTAGACGTGATAGCAAGAGGTTTAAACGAGCTTATGTATCCAAAAATTTACATAGACCTCTTCAGGTCGTTCCCAAGAAACCCTGAAGTGTTTGTCGCTATGCCATTCAAGCATGAGTTTGAGGGAAGGTGGTCAAGAATCTATCGACCTGCAATCAAGGCATGCAATCTTAAGCCTTTCCGAGTAAAAGAGTCCGTAAAAGGAGATTCTATTCCTGCCGAAATTGTTGATCATATTGGGCAAGCAAAGCTGATTTTGGCTGACATTTCTGATGAGTTTTATAAGAACGACCGGACATACCCAAACCCTAATGTGATGTACGAAGTGGGGATAGCTCACGCAGTACGGTTGCCTGAGGAAGTAATCATTGTAAGGGATAATACTTCAAAAGCTGCTCCATTTGATATTAAACATATCCGATGGAATTCTTTTGATCCAGCCGATCCAGTAAAGACGATTGGTATAATCAAGAAATTAATTAAGCGGGCAGAAAAGGAAATCGATTTTATCAAAGATCAAACGATCACGAAGGCTATGCATTTATTAGATTCTGACATGATAGAGTTTCTCGTAACAGTTCGAGAATATACGACAGCGGGATTTGATCTTTCCCCCTTCGATCCCGACCGGAAAGGACTTTATGGTTTGCCAAGCAAAGAGGTCAGCGAGGAATATTTAAGAGAAATGGCGCGAAAGCTGATCGAGCTTGGCGTCCTTCAGGTCGGATCACTGATTCCTTATTGGCAGCGGGTATACGGTGTGTCGGATGAGTATGCTTTCACAGAGATGGGGCGAACCCTTCTTCAGAAAATTCTAAAGCTGAATTTGCATCCAACTAAAAAGGATGTTCATCTTTGGTACAAATCTTTTAAACGGCGCCAGATCAAAACCTAACGAGGCGGGTCGAGAGGGTCGGGGAAAAGCACCCCGCCCCTCACCCCCGTGTTAACCATTCAAGAGGACAAACTATGAAAACTGTGAAATATGTAGTTTTAACACTCATTGTTTTAACGGCAGCTGTTTTTTGTTTCGAATATTTTGCAGGCAAACTTTATTATGTTGGTCCTGAAGTAGAAATGTGCGCTGAACTAGCTGCTATGCAGGAGGATACAGAGGTTTTATTTTTTTCTGGTTACGCCAACGAATATTTTTCTTGGACACCACCAAAAAATATAGAAGTTATAGGGCAAGCTATTTTTAAAGATAAGAGAATTGTAGAATATAACTGTAAATATAGAGATGGTGACATGGATATAAAAGCAACAGTTAAATATAAAGGAATGTTGCCAGATTAAATATAAGTAATTTAAATACAATGGTTAACCCTACAATTAAGTGCGACTGGCTGGTTTTTCTTGCCGGTTGAAATTCAACAGTTTCAACGGTCTTCATACTTTAACGACCATCGGCACCATTAACCCGCCAGCGCCTTATCGCCACGTTGGGCGAAACATAGATGAAAACTTTATGAAATTGGGACGGTTCTAATTATTGAAAAAAACATCAAGTCTGAAAGGCTATGGAGGCGAAATGGAGAGGAAAATTTTAGTCATTCTTGGACATCCAAATACTGATAGCTTTTGCGGTGCGTTATTCAGAGCATATATAGACGGTGCCAAAACAAATGGTTCAGAAGTCCGTGAAATAAAAATCGGTGAACTGAAATTTGACCCTGTTCTTTGGAAGGGATACAACGAAATTCAAGAATTAGAGGCTGACTTAGTTGAGGCACAAGAACTCATTCAGTGGGCAGAACATATCGCATTTGTTTATCCAAATTGGTGGGGGGCTATGCCGTCAATAATGAAAGGCTTTATTGACCGAACATTTTTACCAGGATTTGCCTATAAATACCGCGACAACTCTCAATTTTGGGACAAACTGCTTACTGGACGTTCTGCACAACTTCTAGTGACCATGGATACACCACCTTGGTTTTATCGTTGGATTTGGAACAGGCCAGGGCATAACGAGATGAAAAAAACTATACTCGGCTTTTGTGGAATTAAAGTGAATCGAATTTCAGAATTTTCTCCCATTAGAGGTTCAAGTCAGGAAAAGCGAGAAAAATGGTTAAGAATTGCCAAACAGCTTGGCGAAAAAGCCTAACAAGGCAAGCGCTGACTGCCTGCTGCCCTCGCTCCGCTCGGGTAGGGAATCG
>CAZBSJ010000028.1:0-12701 GCA_964494165.1 uncultured Nitrospiraceae bacterium | reverse complement strand
TAATACTGATGCTTAGAATTATTATAATAATAAAAGCAATAATAAACATCATTCAAGAGGTGTACCCCATTCTTTGGACAGTTTTGGGGCTGAATTAAGGTGGAAACCACCCGCTATCATGCCGCCCTCTGCAACGGGTATCCTGCCCGTGGCAGATTATAATATGCCTCATACGGCGTCCTGTCAATGCCTGATTTTAATTCATTTATCCTTGACTCGCTTATATCAAAGCCCACAACTCCATTAAAGACCCTTCCAAAGCCAATGCAAAGAGGAAGCCCTACATATCCAAGCCCGACAACAACTATCTTCTTCCCTGAAATAAAAATCTTCTGTCACGTAATAACCTCCATTTGAGCTAATCTGATATAATAAATGAATTAGTCTTTAAAATCTACCTTAAGGAGAAGATTTTTGGCACCTGTTTCAATAGTTATAGTAACAAAGAATGAGGAGAAAAACATAGGAGATGCCCTTGAAAGTGCAAAGGATTTTGAGGACATTGTAGTTGTCGATTCCTATAGCGAAGACAGGACAGTAGAGGTATGCAGGAAATACACAGACCGGATATTCCAGCATGAATGGCAGGGATATGCAAAACAGAAACAGATGGCTGTAGATTATGCAAAGAAAGAGTGGGTCTTTATACTCGATGCGGATGAGCGAGTCACCCCGGGATTAAAAACAGAGATCCTTGAAAAGATAAGTCAAAAGTCCAAAAATCCCTCTATCTCCCCTCTGACAAAAGAGGGCGAGAGGGGATTTGTCGGCTTCTATGTTCCGAGGAAGAATTTTTTCCTCGGAAGGTGGATAAAATACAGCGGATGGTGGCCTGATTATACCGTGAGGCTTTTCATAAAAGATCTATCTTTTGTAGAACAAAGGGAAGTTCATGAAAAGGTGATTGTAAAGGGTGCTGTGGGCTATTTAAAAAAACCTCTGGAGCATTATACATATAGGAGCATATCTGAATATATCAAAAAAATGGAAAACTATTCGACACTTTCAGCAAGGGAAATAATGCTTAAAAATCCGGAGATATCCTATGCTGCACTGGCATTTAAGATGACGATAAGTCCTGTCTTCACCTTTCTAAAAATGTTTTTTCTCAAGCAGGGATTCAGAGACGGGATGCACGGCTTTATCCTTGGTGTGCTTTATGGTTTTTATACATTTCTGAAATATGCAAAGGCATTGGAAAAGAAGCTATTTTACAAAAAGTGATTGACTTTTATACTATAAAAAGATGTCGGTTCTGAAAAAGATAATTGAACTCACAAAACCATACTGGTGGTTAACAGCACGATAACTGCAGGTGATTTTGCCTCCATCATAGTTGCTATCTATATGATTTTTTCTCCGGTAAAGAAGATAGGCGATGCATACAATACCCTGCAGGAAACAAAAGCGTCGATGGAAAGGATAGATGCATTGCAAGGATTAAGGTATGAAGAAAAGGGCAGCGTCATAATAGATAGATTTAAAGAGCTGGTGCGGTTTGAAAACGTCTCTTTTACCTACCCGGGAAACGAAGTTCCTGTCCTGCAGGATGTAAGTATTGATATAAAGCCTGGCGAGATTATCGCCATCGTCGGACGAAGCGGTGTCGGCAAATCGACGCTGGTGGATATGATCCCCCGGTTTAACAGGCCGTCAGGAGGAAAGTTGACGATAGACGGCATTGACATGAACGATATTGAGATTCATTCATTAAGGGCATTGATAGGCATTGTAAGCCAAGACATTATTCTTTTTAATGACACGGTTCGTGAGAATATTGAATTTGGCAGACTGGGAGCCTCGGAGAAAGAGATCATTGAAGCAGCCAGGCTTGCGTATGCTGATGAATTCATCGAAAAACTGCCGGAGGGATATGATACGGTTATAGGAGAGAGAGGATTGAAGCTCTCCGGGGGACAGAGGCAGAGGTTGGCCATAGCGCGGGCAATCCTTAAAAATCCGCCGATACTCATCCTTGACGAAGCAACGTCATCTTTGGATGCTGTGTCTGAGGCCCTTATTCAGAGGGCGCTCGAAGGGCTAATGAAGGGCAGAACTACTATAGTTATCGCGCACCGACTATCCACGATAAAAAATGCTGACAGGATTATAGTCTTGGATAAGGGCAGGATTGCCGATATAGGCACCCATGAACAGCTGATGTCAAAAAATGAAACATACATCAAACTATATAACGCATTTGCCGTGGCATGAAATAATTCTGATTTGATTTGAAAAAGACAGACCATATATAATTTAAAATATGACTAAAAACAGTTTCTGCATCCCTGTATTGATGTACCACCATGTCAATCCAGAAGGAGATTTTGTAAACGTAAAGCCGGATGTATTTGAACGACAGGTTCAATATTTAAATAAACATGGTTTTATAGCACTTAACTCGGAAGAACTCTTGCTGATTATGAAAGGGGAAAAAGCCCCCCCGCCTAAACCAGTAATGATCACCTTTGACGACGGATGGCTTGACAATTGGATTTACGCATTCCCCATCTTGAAAAAATTCAATATGAAGGCAGTGCTATTTGTGATTACTTCTCTAATACCCCAAAATGGATTAAGAAAAAGAGCAGATGAAGGCAGCAGAGTAAACCTGTCGGATCATAAAAAAAGCTTGACATTGATCAAAGAAGGCAGGAGTTCAGAAGTAATAGTGTCTTGGGATGAGTTAAGAAGAATAGAATCTTCCGGCCTCATAGATGTCCAGTCTCACACCCATACACACCAAAGATGGGATAAGTTGTATACTAATCAGAAAGAACGAATAACCATGCTAAATCAGGAATTAAAAACCTCAAAGAAGATTATAGAGGATAAACTTAACAAACAATGTGATTCGCTTTGCTGGCCTCAGGGTTTTTACGATGACGACTATATTGTTGCTGCCGAATCAGCCGGATACCGGATGATGTTTACTACAAAAAAGGGGACGAATACTGCCGAGACAGACTTAAAAGAGATCAGGCGTATTGTTATCGGTAATATCAGCGCCTTCTCATTTGCAAAAAAGCTCTTTATTCACTCAAGACCCCGGCTGAGCAGCGCTTATCTTAAATATTTTGAATAAAATATGAAAATTCTCCATACAGAGGCCTCGACAGGATGGGGCGGACAGGAAATAAGGATTCTTAGAGAATCCGAAGGGATGATGAAAAGAGGCCACGAGATTTTTATCATTGCCTTGCCTCAAAGTGAAATCATAAAGAGAGCCCGTGATGCAGGATTTAAGACAGAGGTTCTAAAGTTCCAAAGAAGAAACATTATCAGACAGATTTTTGATATAAAGATGTTTATAGAAGACAACGCTATTGATATTGTTAATACGCACAGTTCCAAAGACAGTTGGATAGCGCTTCCAGCAGCACGTCTTGCAAGAAACCGTCCTCTTGCTGTCAGGACAAGACATCTTTCAACCCCTATAGGAAGAAACCCGCTGAGTTCACTGCTATATAATCGACTGCCTCATGTCGTTATCACCACCGGTGAAGCCATAAGGACACAGATGATAGAGGCGAATAAATTCAATCCTGTCAGAATAATGTCGATACCGACAGGAATTGACCTCGAAGCCTTTGATCCGTCCATGACCTTTCAGGACCTGAGGGACGATCTCGGTCTTGGGCATTCTGTCCCGCTTATCGGGGCAGTATCGGTAATAAGAAGCTGGAAAGGCCTTGATTATCTTGTAAGGGCATTGCCTCTGATCATGAAGGAAATACGGGATGCACGGCTTGTTATCACCGGAGAAGGCCCGCACAGAAAAACACTTGAGAAGACCATAGAAAGCACAGGGACGAGGAAAAATGTGTTTTTGCTCGGACACAGGGAGGACATCGCCCCGATCCTTTCTTCAATAGATGTGCTGGTGCAGCCTTCCTATGCAAATGAAGGTGTGCCGCAGACCATTCTGCAGGCATTGGCAATGAAAAAGCCTGTTATTGCATCAGACCTGCTTCCCTTCAGGGAGGTCATACGTGATGGTGAGACAGGGATGCTCGTGCCGGCCCGTGACCCTGATCGTATAGCACAGGCAGTAATAAAGGCTCTTGGTGACACTGGCTTCAGCCTCCGGCTCGGGGAGAACGGCAGAAGACTTGTAGAGACAGCATATTCATTCGCGGGCATGCTGGATAAACTTGAAAACCTGTATAATATGAGAGGCTAATAAAATGTATAGAACTCTTAAATATAATTCAAAAGCGCGATGGTTGAGTTACTGGTACCAGATAAGTGAAACAGTATCAAGGAATCCGGGAAGCATACTTATAATTGGAAAAGGAAGCGGTATCGTTGAACAGACAATACTGAAGTTACAGCCTAATACAAATGTGGTGACTGTTGATATGTATGCCAGCGTTAGACCAGATATAATTGCCGATATCAGAAACCTTCCACTTCCTTTTGAGACTAACAGTTTTGATGCAATTTTATGCTGTCAAGTCCTTGAACATTTGCCTTTCGAACATGTCCACGCTGTTTTTGCTGAATTTCACAGGATTATCAAACATTTTGCAGTAATCTCACTTCCCCAAAGACGAAAGCATTTAAAGCTTGAAATTGATATGCCTTTATTAAGACAAAAAAGACTTATATTAAAATGGCCATTAAACAAAAAAAACATTAAAAACAAGCCGGGCAACCAACATTTATGGGAAATCAACAGGGGGGTTTCATATAAAGAAGTTAAGATTATGTTAAGTGAATATTTTAAAATAGAAAAGTCCTTCTTAAACGAAATTAACTGTGAACACAGATTCTTTATTCTGGAAAAAAAATGGTAATTCTTCACACGGAGGATCTTAAAAACTGGGGAGGTCAGCAGAACAGAGTTTTAACTGAATGCATCGGCCTTGACAAGAGAGGCCATAAAATGATCATCGCCTGTCACAAAGGCAGCATGCTTGCGCAAAAGTCAAAGATGGCAGGCATAAAAACATACGAACTAAATATGGTAAAACAGGCTCATCTTTTGACAATTCCAAAACTAATCAGAATTATAAAAGAAGAGAAGGTAGATATTGTTGCTACTCATAGCTCTGTCGATAGCTGGGCAGGGGGGATAGCAGCAAAACTTGCCGGCAGGAAACTCATCAGGTTCCGGCACAATCTCTACCGTATTGGAAGAGATCCACTTGCAAGAGTTATCTATGCGCTCCCTGACAGGTTTATAACGGTTAACTATACTGCTGCCCAGGTGCTGATAGAAACAGGGTTTATAAAACCGAACAAGGTAAAAAGGGTTTACGGGGCTGTTGACTGCGAAAGATTTAATCCTGCAATGGTGACGGACGAAGAAAAAAAGAGGCTCAAACAATCTTTTGATATTCCTGAAGATGCGTTGATTATAGGAAATACCTCGGGATTTACGGAAGTAAAGGGACAGAGGTATCTATTAGAGGCTGCCGATAAACTGTTAAGGGAAAAGGTGAATATTTTTTTGCTGCTGGTTGGCAGGTTAGGGCAAAAAGATAAGGTTCTCAAGATGGTTAACCCTCAATTTCATGACAGGATTAAGCTCCCTGGTCTCAGAGCCGACATCCCTTCACTTCTAAGTATCATGGACATTTTTGTTTTTCCATCAACGATAGAGGCATTCGGCAATTCTTTGATCGAGGCCATGGCAATGTCCCTGCCTGTTGTTGTATCAGATATACCGAGCTTCAGGGAGTTTATGGCTGATGGACAGGACGGTATTTTTTTCAAAAAAGCGGACAGCGATAGCCTTTTTAATGCCCTTATGCAGTTAATATATGATCCGAAGACCTGTGCAGCGCTTGGTGACCACGCAAGGAAGACTGTATCAAAAAAGTTCCTGTATGAAAGGATGATCGACGAGACCGAAAGCATTTATCTTAATTTGATGGATATAAGATAAAAGTATATTTTGCGGAAGATGATTTTTGGCAAGAAAAATAGAAACTTTACACTCTATAGTTCAATTAACTATAGGTTTTTAGCAAACCTTGAAAAACATGTAGAGGAAGTTTTAAAAACTAAGGATAGGGTTTTAATATCCGTTGTAGGCCGCGGTGGTACAGGGAAAAGTTACTTTGGCCAATATATACGAAATAATGGATTGGGTAAGTTTAGCAAGAGAGTTATCGCTGTCATTGACGATAGCGTAATATGGCTTGAATTCTTATGTATTTTTCGAAGAGCAGTAAAAATTCCATACAATGGTGTTGATAAACTTCAGCCATTTTTAAAAAAATTGCCCGAAAGAAAAAAAATAATTTTTTACATAAATGCTACTCCATGGAACCGCATAACCGAAGCGAATATTTTATTGAAATTATCAACAGATGAAAATACAAGAGGGAAAAGGTTGCAGCAAAGATATGCCGATAATCCCAAAATGTTTAAAACAGCCTTAAACAGTAATGATGATAATAAAAATTATGGCATTAAATATACATTTCTTATAGAGGCAAGCGTCTAGATACAAAATGCTCTATAAAAGCAAAATGCTACCAAGGCGAGATAAAACGTGGAAGGAATAAGTGTAATAATACCTTGCTATAACAAGCTCGATCTTACTAAGGATTTTGTAAATTTTATGGAACAAACAAAAGACGCCATGATCGAATTTATCATGATAGACAACAACTCTACCGATGGAACTGCCAATTATCTAAAAGGACTTGCAGGACAATTCCGTTATCATATCAATCCAGAAAATATCGGCATGGTGCAGGCCTTTAATCAAGGCGCATCTTTAGGAAAATTTGAGATACTCGTTTTTATGCATAATGATGTATTTATACATATTCCTGACTGGCCGATGTTGCTAAGAAAATTTTTTATAAAAAAGAGTGACATCGGAATTGTCGGGTTCTACGGAGCAAAACATATCCGCAAGGACGGTAGTTTCATGGGAAGAAGTATCGTACATTCTAAGATTGAAGGTGGTAATTTAAAACGGGACGATACAGATGTTGCTGTAGTTGATGGCCTTTTTATGGCAATGCACAGAGATGTTTATAACAAAGTTGGAGGGTTTAATACAAATTATATTATGCATTATTACGATAAAGATATATCACTGAAAGCTTACATTAATGGCTATAAGAATTATATCGTGAATATCCCTTTTACCCATAAAGGAGCGGGAACGCGCTCATTAGTCAAGGCCGAGAAAGACCTTGCACTGAGAAACAACATGAAAGAGATTTTCCTTGAGCAATGGAAAGCCCATCTCCCTGTAGATGTGAGAACATCCGGCGAAAGGATTATGAACTGGATCAAGAAATATGTCTAACCTCAAAAAAATTACCATCCTTAACTTTGACCTGTCAGACAATTCTCTTGGAAGGGCATATATATTGGCACAGGCACTCTCAGTTGATTATGATGTAAAGATAGTCGGACCAGCCAGGAAAGGGGAGATATGGGAGCCTCTCAGGAATTCGGATATCAAGATGATACAATTGCCGCATAGAAAGTTTCCCCGGTTATTTTGTGAAATTCCTTCCATTCTTAAGGCTATAGATGGAGACCTCATCTATGCAGTAAAACCAAGATTCACAAGCTTCGGGTTTGGTATAGTGAAAAAATTTTTTTCAAAGACCCCGCTTATGCTTGACATTGACGACTGGGAGATCGGGTTTTATCTGAAAAAAAAATTCTGGAGTAGGCTTTTGAAGTTCATGAACCTTGCGAATCCAAACGGTCTTTTCTGGACATGGGTGATGCAGTTCTTCATTCCATATGCTGACGGGATAACGACGGTATCGACATTTTTACAGAACAAATTTGGAGGCGAAATCATCCCCCATGCAAAAGATACCGCCATCCTTGACCCTAAACGATTTAAGAATAATGTCCTGAAAAAACAGCTCGGAATCTCCGGAAAGCGTGTTGTTATGTTTCTCGGCACTCCGAGAGCACACAAGGGGGTGGAAGATGCTCTAAAGGCCGTCCTTATGATAGGAGATCCTAATGTAATAATGCTGATCGTAGGCGCAAACCTTGCGGGAGATTATGAAAAGAGCTTAACGGAAATGGGAGGAGACAGTCTTTTGATGATCGGCAAAATTCCTTTAGGCGATGTCCCGAGATATCTCATGCTTGCAGATATTGTGGTAATACCGCAGAGACAGTCGCCGGATACCGTTGGACAACTCCCCTCAAAGCTCTTTGACGCCATGGCAATGGCAAGGTCTATAATCTCTACACGGGTATCTGATATTCCGCAGATATTGGGCAACTGCGGTATAATAGTTAATCCCGAAACAGTTGAGGGCATGAGCAGAGCCATTAAATGGATTTTGGACAATCCGGAGCAAGCAGCGCACATGGGTATGCAGGCGCGGTTAAGATGTGTAGAGCTCTATAGTCTTGCCTCAATAAGAAAGAAGGCAGCAAAGCTTGTCAAAGAGGTAGCACGGCAATGATAAAGAAAGTGCTTATAGCATCTGACTTCAGAAACCCTTGGAACCCCGGCTATTACATAAAAAGGGGCTTTGAGCGGAATAATGTTGCCGTCGGCATTTTTGACCCGTTAGCTTCGACGTCTCCTCATAGCGATTTGATGAATGCGGTAGCAGCATTATCGCCGGACATGCTCCTCTATATAAAAGACTACGGACTGAAGCCCAAGTGGCTTATGGAGGTTAAACAAAAAGGCATTCTGCTTGTCCAGTGGTATATAGATTCAGTTATCCCTGATTGGCTGCCAGCTTATGTCAAAGTCTCAGACATTTTTTTTACCATGTCGGATGGCCTTGTGGACGAATTTAGAAAAATAAACCCTAACAGTTTCTGGCTGACCCAGGGCTTTGAGCCCTCCTTCTTTGAGGTTGACGAGTTCACAAAGGATGACATAAAAAGATTTTCCGCTGACGTTACTTTTGTCGGAAATCTTGGATCAAAGGGCCACTATCTGGCAAGACGTGGCGCCCTCGAAAAGGTTATGGATGCCGGCTTTAACCTCAAATGGTGGGGACCTAGGATTCCAAGGAAACTTTCTACAATTCCTTTGATTCTCGGAAAGCTTGGCAGGTCTTACGGCGGCAAATTCATCTGGGGTGAGGAGTATGCTAAAGTTGCAAAACTGTCTAAAATATTCCTTGCCTTTGATTCAATGCCGCATATTCGAAAATCAATGAGTGCAAGGATGTACACTGCAGTTGGATGCGGAGCGTTTTACATGTGCCTGCATGTTGAAGGGATTGAGGAAGTCCTTGTGCCTGATAAAGAAATAGTAATCTTTCATTCTGAGGACGAGATGATAGATAAGATAAAATTTTATTTGCCGAAGGAGGATTTGAGAAAAAAAATTGCACAGGCAGGACAAAAGAGAGTGCTCAAAGAGCATACATATGAAATAAGAATAAGTGAAATGTTATCAATTATAAAAGGAGAAAAGTCATGAGCAGTAACAAGTTGCGAGAGTTTTATATTAACTACCACAAGGAAAAAACAAATATGGACATAAAACTGGTGGAGGAGTGAGGGTTAAGATTATCAAAGAGACGGTTGGAACCAGCAAGAAAATACTTGATTTAGGCTGCAGGGATGGAAGCTTTACAAAATTTCTTGTGGATGGCAATGAAGTCATAGGTGAGGACATTGATGATATAGCACTTCCCATATGCAGCAAAAATCTCGGCATTAAGACTTATCACCTTGACCTCAATGATAATTTTCCATTTGGAGATTCTGCATTCGATGTTGTTGTAGCAGGAGAAATTATAGAGCATATTATGATGCCCGAGAATTTTGTCAGTGAGAGCTGCAGGGTTCTGAAAACTGGCGGCATTTTTTGCGGCACTACTCCGAATGCTTACAGACTGAAGACCCCGTGGAGATTTCTTACCGGCAAGTCTTTGTGCGGAGACCCATCTCATCTGCACTTTTTTTCATTTGATATGTTGAAATATCTTCTTCAGAAGTACTTCAGTATTGTCGAAATTATTCCTTTTAAGGGACACATAATTGGCAGTAGTAAATTGGGGATTCCTGTTACGCATAAAACGCCCTTGAAGCTGGCAAAGTTATTTTCGAAGCGATTAATCTGGAAGGCTATAAAATAATGAAATAATGAGGATATCAATAGTAAGAAAGAAATATACCTTTCACGGCGGAGCAGAGGGGTTCTCCCAGAGCCTGATTGAGCAGCTTGCAAATGAGGGGCACGAAGTTCATATATTTGCAAACAAATGGCAGGTAGATAAACAAGTCAGCAATATTTTTTTCCATAAAGTTCCTGCCATAACAATAAACTCCGTGCTGCGTGATTTTACTTTTGCTGTCTCAGCATATCTGAAGTTGAAAAAAGAGGAATACGACATTATCCAGAGCCACGATAAAACGCTTTATCAGGATATTTACCGTGCAGGTGACGGATGTCATATTGAGTGGCTGAGGCAGAGATGGAAGAGAACAGGCTTATTTGGAAAACTCTCTATTATATTCAATCCTTATCATTGGCTCATTCTTTTATTGGAGATGGTGATATTCAAAGGGCACAGGTATAAAAAAATCCTCGCAATATCGGAAATGGTTAAAACGGATATTATCAAAAATTATGAAATATCCCCAACCGATATAGAGGTTATTTTTAACGGCGTTGACGCGGAAAAGTTCCATCCTCGAAACAAGGAACTTTACAGGAGGGAGATAAGGAAAAAATATTCCATACCATATGATGCATTTGTTGTGCTTTTTGTAGGGTCAGGTTTTGAAAGGAAAGGTGTTGAGTTTCTATTGAAAGCTGTTGAAATGGTTTCTAATCCTTTAACGGTTCTCATAGTGGGTAAGGGCTCTGAAAAGAAGTTCAAGAACTTGATAAAAAGACAGAGGGTTGTTTTCTGTGGCCCTCAAAGAGATATTCATAAATTTTATGATGCCTCTGACATTTTTGTTTTTCCAACTATTTATGAACCTTTTGGAAACGTGCATCTTGAGGCTTTGGCATCTGGATTGCCTGTTATAACTACAAGGCGAAGTGGGGCATCCGAAATAATCAAAAACGGAATTCAAGGATTTATTATAGATGAACCAGAAAATGTAGGGCAAATAGCTGAGAAAATCATGTTTTTGATGAATAAGGATGAAAATCGGACAATGTCAATTTTAGCAAGAAAACTTGCTGAAAGATTCTCCTTCGAGGCGCACATTGATGCAATGATGAAGTTTTATCAGAAGATCAAGAACTCACCATAAGTGATCAAGCCTTTTTTTAAAATAATTTTGTATAAGAATTGATTCAGGAGGTAGCATGCATATAGGTATAATCGGCACAGGATATGTTGGACTTGTAACAGGAGCTTGTTTTGCGGAATTCGGGGTTTTTGTCACCTGCATTGACAAGGACGAAAAAAAAATTAAGGCATTGAGGAAAGGCGATATCCCTTTTTATGAGCCCGGGCTTGAAGACCTCGTAAAGAAGAACATAAAGAACGGTCGCCTCAAGTTCTCAACAAAGATTCATGATGCTGTTGAATCTTCACTTGTCATATTTATTGCAGTAGGCACCCCGCCTCGCGGAGACGGCTCTGCCGACATGAGCTATGTTGAAAGAGTAGCCGCAGAGATAGCAGAAAATATTGACGGATATAAGGTAATTGTAACAAAGAGCACTGTGCCAATCGGGACAGGCGCAAGGTTGAGGGAAATCATCTCGAAGAGATTAAGGGAACAGGTAGCTTTTGACATTGTGGCCAACCCTGAATTCCTGAGAGAAGGTTCTGCAATAGAAGACTTCATGAGGCCGAACAGGGTGGTTATCGGAGCGAGAAACCAACAGGCAGTGGCAATACTGAAAGACCTCTACAGGCCGCTTTATCTCATCGAAACCCCGTTTGTTGTAACAAACATGGAGACGGCCGAACTGATAAAATACGCTTCCAATTCCTTCCTTGCAACAAAGATATCTTTTATAAATGAGCTATCAAGCCTATGCGAAAAAGTGGGTGCTGATGTGCATATGGTCGCAAAAGGTATGGGGCTTGACCATAGGATAGGCTCTAAATTCCTTCATCCGGGTCCCGGCTACGGCGGTTCATGCTTCCCCAAAGATACGCGTGCGCTCTTGGCCATCGCCGCAAGTCATGGCATAGAACTCGCTGTAGTTAAGTCAGCTGTGGATGCCAATGAAAAGCAGAAGATAAAAGCGTTCGAGAAGATAAGGAAAGGACTTGGCGCTCTTAAAGGAAAGACTGTAGCAGTACTTGGCCTTTCATTCAAACCAAATACCAATGACATGAGAGAGGCACCGTCGATAGAGATTATTGAAAATCTGCTAAAAGACAGAGCAAAGATTAAGGCTTTTGACCCTGTTGCAATGGATGATGCAAGAGTGATATTCAATAATAATATAAAATATACAAAAGACGCCTATGACTGCATAAAGAACGCTGACGCTGTTGTGATACTTACAGAATGGAATGAATTCAGAAACTTGGAACTTGCAAGAGTCAAAAAACTCTTGAAGTCGCCTTATTTCTTCGACCTTAGGAATATATATGAGCCTGACAAGATGAAAAAACTTGGATTCAAATATTTCTGTGTAGGAAGAGGGTTAAAATGAACCAGTCTTTATTTTCAGATTCAATAAGCATCAAATTAACAATTCAATCTCAACTGTAAACAGAATAACGGAGCTAACGGGGTCAAAGGGCATAGAGCTAACGGGGTCAGGCTTGCGTATATGCATTTAGCCTCCTCAAAACCTGCTCCAT
>CAZBSJ010000027.1:9578-12958 GCA_964494165.1 uncultured Nitrospiraceae bacterium | reverse complement strand
CCGCCTTTGGAGAGTTTTCCGAAAAGGACCTCTTCTGAAAGATGGTCTTTAATCTCAGTCTGAATCAGCCTTCCTAATGGCCTGGCGCCATACTGAGGGTCAAAGCCGTGCTCTGCAAGCCAGTCCCTTGCGCTTTCTGACAAAGCGATAATAGCCTTCTTCTGTTTAAGCTGCTGTTGAAGTTCTGAGATGAACTTATCCACAACCATTTTCATTATCTCTGTGTTAAGGGGGTTAAACTGGATTGTTCCATCAAGCCTGTTTCTGAACTCAGGGCTGAATAGCCTTTGAATTACATCCTTTCCCTTTGATTGTGTGTCTTTTGTCCTGTCACCAAATCCAAGAACACTTCTGCTCATTTCACCTGTGCCTGCGTTGGATGTCATCACCAGTATTACATTCCTGAAATCTGCTTTTTTGCCGTTATTGTCAGTTAAAGTTGCATAATCCATGACCTGAAGGAGAATGTTAAAGATATCAGGATGTGCCTTTTCTATCTCATCAAGAAGCAGCACAGAGTAGGGATGCTTTCTTATTGAATCTGTGAGCAAACCTCCCTGATCAAACCCTACATAACCCGGAGGAGCACCTATCAGACGGGAAACAGTATGCTTTTCCATGTATTCGCTCATATCAAACCGTATAAACTGTACACCGAGGACAGATGCCATCTGTTTTGATATCTCTGTTTTTCCAACGCCTGTGGGTCCTGTAAAAAGAAATGCGCCTATCGGCCTGTCTGAAGAACCAAGCCCTGCACGCGACCTTTTGATAGATGACACCAGAGAATGGATTGCATTGTCCTGGCCAAACACCACCTTTTTCAATTCGTCTCCAAGATCCTTCAGCTTCTCTGTATCAGACACTGAGATTGTGCGCTCAGGGATCTTTGCAATCTTTGCGACAACCGACTCTACCTCGAACTGGCTGACTGTCTTTTTGCGCGCATAACCTGGGGAAAGCTTTAACAGAGCGCCTGCTTCATCAATAACATCTATGGCCTTATCCGGGAGATATTTATCATTTATATATTTTGCAGAAAGTTCAGCAGCTGACCTCAGGGCTGAATCCGTATATCTGACACCATGAAATTTTTCATAGTAAGCCCTTAGCCCTTTTAGGATATGAACAGTCTCTTTTACATCAGGCTCATAGATATCTATCTTCTGGAAACGCCTTGAGAGAGCCCTGTCCTTTTCAAAATAATTTTTGTATTCCTCATAAGTGCTTGCGCCAATGCATCTTATCTTGCCGGCGTTCAGGATCGGCTTTAAGATGTTCGATGCATCCATTGACCCGCCGCTCGTTGCTCCAGCGCCCACGATTGTATGTATCTCATCTATAAATAAGATTGCGTTTGGAATCGACTCAAGCCCTTTTATTGTTGCCTTAAGGCGCGCCTCAAAATCACCCCTGTATTTTGTACCTGCAAGCATTCCGCCCATATCCAGGGAAAATATTCGTGCCTTTTTAAGAAGCTCCGGAACCTCTTCTTTATGTATCTTAAGGGCAAGCCCTTCAACTATTGCTGTCTTGCCTACACCCGGCTCGCCGACAAAGACAACATTGTTCTTCCTTCGCCTGCAGAGCACCTGGATTGTACGCCTGAGTTCTTTTTCCCTTCCAACCAACGGGTCTATCCCGCCTTCAGCCGCTTTTTGAATCAGATCGACAGTGAAGAGCTTTAAGGAGTCTCCTCTCTGAGGCTGCTTTTTCTCAATTGGTATGTCTGTGCCAATATGAGGCTCGTCTGGTTGTGTTTCTATTTTTGAAATGCCGTGAGAAATATAATTGAGCACATCTATGCGTGTTATGCCTTCTGATTCGAGGATATTGACAGCCTGAGAGTCTTCCTCTAAAAAAATTGCTGACAGCACATCCCCGGCATCTGCCTCGGGTTTTTCTGCTGACCTTACGTGAGCCAGGGCTGTCTGAATTACCCTTCGGAAAGCGACCGTAGGATCCGGGTAATTAGCAGAACCCTTGGGAAGTTTAGGGACCTCTTTGTTAAAGAAATCCTCTATCAGTCCTTTCATCCTGCTGACATCTCCGCCGCAATTAGCAATAATCTCGCTTCCCCACTCATCATGGAGAACGGCGAAGAGTATGTGCTCTACGGTCAGATACTCGTGTCTCCTCGTCTTTGCATCTCTTATTGTTGCTTCTATCGTTAGTTCAAGTTCTTTGCTTATCATTCTTTCTCCATCATGCATTTAAGCGGAAATCCGTTTTTTTGCGACATCTCATGCACTGAAGCAATCTTTGTTTCAGCGATTTCCCTGGAATAAACTCCTGCAAGTCCTCTGCCGTTTCTGTGGACATGCAGCATTATCTGCGTTGCCTCAACAGGATTTTTACGGAATATATTCTCGAGGATGCTGACCACAAAATCCATGGTCGTGTAATCATCATTAAGCAGAAATACTCTATACAGGGCAGGCCTTTTAGCCTTCTGCTTCTGTTTTTCCTCGAGTAATTCCCCTATTTTAAGTCCTCTGCCAGCCATCAAATTCCTTTTTGTATATTTTAACCTGAAACCGGTTTCAAAGAAAATATTTTAATTCAAAAATGCCCTATAATAATGCAGATGTTGTGAAAAAAATCCATACTTGCACAGTTTCAAAAAAAATTCTTAAGGAAAAATGCATGGAATTTTGTGATTTAGACTGCAAATATGCCCAGTTCCCGAAATCTGACTCTGTAGACGGCTCACGAAGCTGCAGGACATTTATTGCGCTTTACTGCAAGCTGAAAAAGAAGCTTGTACACAAAAACATGCCGTGTGAGGAGAAAACAGCAAAAGGAAAAAGCAAATCTTAGCGCTTTACTGCTCTACAGCAAATCCGATTATCCATGCATCTATAAGGTCAATGTTCTTAGTCCTGTAAAGTCTCAGAGCTGAACTTATTATCTGTTTTTCAGTTACATCAACTCCGGGGGTATTAAGGATTGCATCCACGATCTCGGCTATCTGCTCTGCTCCCAACTGGTAGTTGCTTTCCAGAATCCAGACCAGCTCCGCAATAACAATAGAAGGAACAAGAACTTTTATTTCTCCCTTCTGGGCTTTATCCAGAAGATTTTCAAGGGCTTCGGTTTTTTGAGGTTCATCGTCAACAAGATAACGAATAATTGAATTGGTATCTATAACAGCTTTTTTCCCGTTTTTACCGTTTTCCATTGGAGATGTTTTTTTCTCCTATATACTCCTTTGCATTTTTTCTCACGTCCTTAAAGTCTGAGGCCTTCCCTTTGTTCTTTAAAATTCCTTTGAATTCCCTGAAGGTCTGCGCCGGTTTTATTACTATCCTGTCTTCTTCCTTTTCAAAAACAACAACGCTTCCTGATTGAACATCCAGGAGCTTTCTAACCTCTTTGGG